>MNXL01000303.1 GCA_001871755.1 Anaerolineae bacterium CG2_30_64_16 | reverse complement strand
CCGACTACAGTGGCGTGGACGGGGTGATGATCGAGGGCTTCGGCGAGTGGGGGGCCAGTGACCCCTTTGCGCTGGAGGACTGGGAGCTTCAGATGAACCGCATTCTGGGGTTGACCCGGCTGGGCAAGATCGTGATCGCTCAATCTTACACCGACGGTTCGGTGGCCGACCGGATGTTCCTGCTGGCCAGTTACCTGCTGGTCAAAGGCCCGCGCAGTTTCATCAACCTGGACCTCGACCTGGACCCGGAGTGGTGGCCCGAATATGAAATCCCTATCGGGAGCTATGTGGGCGGTGTTCCGGCTGACGTCAGCGCGCTGTACGATGGCGCGGCCGGGGTCTACCGGCGCAACTACACCAACGGCCAGGTTCTGGTCAACCCAGGCACGACCACGCGGACGGTCAGCCTGGGTGGGACGTACTATCGCGCCGACCCGGTGGGCGGCGGATTCGTCCCGTCCACCGGCGACACATCCGGCTGGCGGGTGGACTACCCGGCAGTGACGAGCCTGACGTTGGGGCCGGGGCGGGGCGCCATCGTGTTGAACAGCCGGCCGTAGTGCGCGGCGAGGAGGCGGCAAGGGAGCAAGGTGAGGCTGTCAGCGGAAGGGTTCCCTGAAGGATTCAACTGATCGCCTTGCGCACGTGGCCCCCCGAGTGTGTCAATCGCCGGCGGGCCTCATCCACGTCCACCTCGGCCAGGGCCATCACCACCGCGGTCTTGACCTGATAGCTGGTGGCTTCCAGTAGACGTTGGGCCTCATCGGGCGGCAGGCCCACGGCTGTTTGCAGGATGCGGCAGGCGCGCTCCCGCAACTTGCGATTGGTCGGCTGGACGTCCACCATCAGGTTCCTGTAGACCTTCCCCAACCGGATCATGCTGGCGGTGCTGAGCATATTCAGGACCATTTTTTGAGCTGTGCCGGCCTTCATACGGGTGGAACCGGCAATGACCTCCGGCCCGGTGAGCGGTGCGATCGTCACATCGGCCAGTTCCGACATGGGCGAAGGCAAGTTGGCCACCAGGGCGATAGTGGCTGCGCCGCGGGAGCGGGCCACGCGCAGCACGCCCAGAACATAGGGTGTGGCGCCACTGGCCGCAATGCCCACCACCGCGTCATCGGCTGTCACCCCGACCTCCTCGGCGACAGCTCGGCCCGCCGCCTCATCATCTTCCACCGCCTCAACCGGGCTGACCAAAGCACGCGTGCCGCCGGCAATGAAAGCCTGCACCTGTTCGGGAGGCGTGTTGAAAGTGGGCCGGCACTCGGCTGCGTCCAAGACGCCCAGCCGCCCACTGGTGCCCGCGCCAAAATAGAACAGCCGCCCGCCCCGCTGTAGACGATCTGTGATCAAATCCACTGCCTGGGCAATATGTGGCAATTCACGGCGCACGGCGGGAGCTACCAGGGCATCCTGGTCAGATATCCGTTCCAGGATCTGCGCAGTTGCCAGGGTGTCGATGTCCAACGTGGCCGGATTCACTTCTTCAGTAGTTATCGGCACAGTCTCATCCTCGGGAATTGCCCGGATAATAGCGTCACGACCACTTTCCTAACCTGGACAAGCCAGAGCCAACCAGGCAAATGCAATCAGAAGATTCTTGTCTGTTGTGCAAGGATTTAACTGGTTAGGCCTTATTGTTCTTCATCCGTTGGCCCTCGTGCCGCGAGCCAAAGTGCGACGTCAACAATGGGCAACGTCTAAGTTAGTTCCAGAAAAATACTCATCCCAGAATCTCCTGAGATTCCCAGGGAAACCGGCGATCTTGGGACATCTATTTTTCTGGAACGGCCTAAACATGCGCCAGGACCTGCCGCAGCAAATCCAGATAATTGTCTCCGGGCGTGATCTGACCCAGGGGCACGGCCCGACGAGCGCCGGTGCATGACGGCAAATTGCCCGCCCGGCCGTGTAACGCTTCGTAACCTAAGATGGCGAAGGCCAGCGCTTCTTTGGCCTTGCTGGAAAAACCCAGGTCCTCCTGGCGCAGCACCGGCGTGGGGGCGAGTTGTGCGCGGAGCATTGCCATCAGCACCGGGTTGTAACCGCCGCCGCCGCCCACGATCACCTGGTCGATCGCCCAGGGGGAAAACTGTTGATAAGCCTGCGCGATGCTGACTGCCGTGAAAGCGGTGACAGTGGCTACGATGTCCGCCGGGGCCAACCCCAACGCCAGCCCTCTGGCCCAAACCCGCTGGCCATACTGATCGCCGAATGCCTCGCGGCCGGTGGTCTTGGGCGGCCGCAGGCTCAGATAGGGATGGGTCAATAGTTCGGCCTGAAGCCGAGCATCCACCGTCCCTTGCGCGGCCAGCCTGCCATCCACGTCGTATTGCAGGCGCCCGTCCGTGGCGCGGCGGGCCGCATAATCAATGATCAGGTTGCCAGGCCCAGTGTCGAAGGCCAGAGCGGGTTGCCCGTCCTTGGGCAGAATCGTGACGTTGCCGATGCCCCCGATATTTTGCAAGGCGCGCGTCAGGCTCGGGCTGGCGTAGAGCAAGTGATCAGGGTGGCTGACTAACGGCGCACCTTGCCCGCCTGCGGCCACGTCCCGCGTCCGAAAATCGGACACCGTGGTGACCCCCGTGCGCTCGGCTATCACCGCGCCGGCCCCCAATTGCAACGTCGAATCCACCGAGCCATCGGAACGCACCGCGTGCCAAAGGGTCTGACCATGCGAAGCGATCAGATCCACCCGCGCCAACTCGATGCCGGCTTCCGCAGCGGCCTGGCGAGCTGCCGCCCCGAACGCCTCGCCGATGGCAAAATTCAACGCGCAGATCTCATCCACCGAACTGGTCTCAGGACGAAAGCTGCGCAAGATCCGCTCGCGCAACCCAGGTGCGAATGTCTGGCTGGTGAACGCCAGTTGGACCACGTGCAGCGCTGGCGGCGTCCCGTGAATTTCCGCGATAACCGCATCAATACCATCCACCGAAGTGCCAGACATGAGACCGATGACGATCATCCCGCCTCCTCCAAGGCCCGAATCACGGCCGTGTGCACCAGCGGTCGAAAGTCCCCGATCTCCAACGCGCCACGGCCGTGATAGACTCGATTGGTGAGCAACACGACAACCAACCGGCGGTCGGGGTCGATCCAGGCGGATGTCCCGGTGAAGCCCGTGTGGCCGAAAGCGCGCGGGCCGAAGGCCGGCCCACACGGCGCATCGGGCGCAAAAAGCCGCCAGCCCAGACCACGGCGCTGACCCTGCCAGGCAGCCTGTTGCCGGATCGTCTCAGCCACGGTCTCTGATTTCAACAATCCTGCGGCGGGATCGCGGTAAACCTCGCACAGGGTGGCCACGTCTGCCGCGGTAGAGAAGAGACCGGCGTGTCCGGCGATGCCCCCCAGCCCGGCGCAGTTCTCGTCATCCACCTCCCCCAACAAGCGATAGCGCCGCACCGGGCACTCTTCCGTGGGTGCAAAGAGGGGCTCGAGGGCCGCCCCGTCCGAATCTGATCCCCGCAGGATGCCCACGTGGCCGCGGCCCACATCAAGGGTGATCCCCCGCACCGGCCGATAGCCCGTGTGCGTCAGCCCCAAGGGCTCGAACACCGCCTGTTGCAGGCAAACCTCCAGCGGCTGGCCCATCAACCGGGTGATCGCTTCGCCCAGCAGCATGAAACCTACATCACTGTAGACAATACGAGCCCCCGGCGGGTAGAAAAAATCCCAGCTGCAGATGGCCTGGAGGGCGTTCCGCCAGCGCTGGCCCACCGTGCCGTCCCCAGCAGCCAGATAGACGCTGCGCCAGGCCGGCAGCCCCGCCGTGTGCGTCAGCAAATGCCGAAAAGTGATGTGTGAAGCATCGACTCGCTGGCCCAGATACTCCGTCAGGGCCGGGAGGCAGGTCTTGCTCAACGGCTCCTCGGCCGGCCCGATCGGCCGCACCCCCGCGAATTCGGGGATCACCGCCACCAGCGGGTCAGCCAGGGCCACCCGGCCGGTCTCCACCAGACGCATGAAGGCGGTCCAAGTGAACAGCTTGGTCAGGGAGGCCAGGTCAAAGTAGCTGTCAAGTTGGGTCGGGAAACGTGGCTGTCGGGGGTCCAGGTAGCCATAAGACCGCTGAAACAACGCCCGGCCATCCTGCAGCACCAGCAGGCAGGCGGCCGGGAATACCCGCCCCAATCCCGAAAGCATCACGGCATCCAGGCGCCGTCCGTCTATGTCGCTGGCGTTCATCATTCCAACTTGCATCATTCAACTGCTCAGCGTAGAATCAAGCCATGAACGAAATCACGATCCGCCCACTCACACAAGACGATATCCCCATTTGCGCCCACCTGATGGCCGACACCCCGCTTTGGATCCGCTACGGCGTCACGGTCGCCAGCGCCCGGGCCCGTCTGGAAGGCGGGCTGGCTGCGGGCGCCACCATCTTCGTCGCCGAGCTCGATCGCGCTGTAGCCGGTTTCGTCTGGTGCGTCGACCGCGGCGCATTTGCCCGCAGCGGCTACATCCCGCTGATCGGGGTGCGCGCCGGCTTGACCGGCGTCGGCGTCGGCGCCGGTTTGTTGGCCTATGCCGAACAATACCTGGGCCGAAGCAGCCCGGACGTGTTCTTGACGGTTTCCGATTTCAACCTGGACGCGCAACACTTCTACCAGAGGCATGGCTACGTCCAGGTCGGCGCGCTGCCCGATTACGTGATCAACGGCGTCACGGAGTTGATCTACTGGAAACGGCTTCAGATCAACGGGCCTACGTAGAACGCAGCCGGGGATCCAGGATATCTCGCAAACCGTCTCCCAAGAGGTTGAAGCCCAAGACGCACAGCATGATGGCCAGCCCCGGGAAAACCGTCATCCAGGGCGCCAATTCGAGCAAGGAGCGGCCCTCGCTCAGCATATTGCCCCACGATGGTTGAGGTGGCTGTGCGCCCAACCCCAGGAAACTGAGCCCGGCTTCGGTCAGGATCGCCCAGGAGAGCGCCAGGCTGATCTGCACAATCAACGGCGCGGTGATGTTGGGGAAGATGTGCCGGCCCAGGATGCGGCCGCCGCGCGCGCCGACCGCTCGGGCGGCCGTGACAAACTCCATCCCCTTCACCGACAGCGTCGGGCCGCGCGCCACGCGCGCGAAAATCGGCGTATAGACGATCGAAATCGCCAGAATCGTGTTGTTGGCGCCTGGCCCCAACGCAGCCACGATCGCCATGGCCAGCAAGATGGCAGGGAAAGCGAAAAAAAGATCCATGAAGCGCATGATCAGGTTGTCGGCTGTGCCGCCTATGTAACCGGCCAGCACGCCCAAAAACGTCCCCAACGCGCTCGACAGCAGCACGGAGAGCAGCGCGATGCGCAGCGAGTTCCATGCCCCGCGGATGACGCGGCTGAGTTGGTCGCGGCCGAACTCATCCGTGCCCAACAGATAGTGGCTGCTCGGCCCCGTCATGCGATCCCTGGCGTGCTGTTCGGACGGCGGATAGGGCGAGACGCTGAGCGCGCCCGCCACGGCCGCGGCCAGGAACAGCACGACCAGCGCCAGGCCGATCAGGCCGCTGCGATTGCGAAGAAGACGAGACAAGGCGGATTTATTCATACCGGATTCTCGGATCCACCAGCGCGTAGACCACATCCACCAGCAGGTTGATCACCACGAAATTGAGTGCGACGAAGAGGATCGAGCCTTGCACGACCGCATAGTCGCGCTGATAGATGCCGTTCAGGATCAGCCGGCCAATGCCGGGCAATGAGAAGACGTTTTCCACGATCACCGCACCGCCGAGCAGATAACCAAACTCCACGCCGACGAGGGTGATGACCGGGATCAGCGCATTGCTCAGCGCGTGACGGATGATGACGGTGTTTTCCGCCAGCCCTTTGCCGCGCGCAGTGCGGACGTAATCCTGGCGCAGCACTTCCAGCATCGCCGAGCGGGTCGTCCGCATCACCGAGGCCGCGAACGCAAAACCGAGCGTGATAGCCGGGAAGATCATCTGGCTCAAGTTGCGCAGCGGGTCGCCGGTGAAGCTAACGAAGTCGCCCGAATTCGGCAGGATGCCGAAGACGACCGATAACACCAGGATGATGAGCGTTCCCAGCCAGAAGTTCGGCAGCGCCATCCCGGTCAGCGCGAAAAGCCGCGCCAGCAGATCTACCAGCGTGTCACGCTTCACCGCCGATAGAATGCCGATCGGCACGCCGACGAGCAGCGCGATCAGGACCGAGAGGAGCGTCAGCTCCAGGGTCAGCGGAAAGCTGCGCGCGATTTCAGCCAGCACCGGCTGCCCGCTCCGCACCGACAAACCCAGGTTGCCCTGGACGGCGGCCGCGATCCAACGGAAATACTGCTCGACCAGCGGCTTGTCCAGGCCGTAGTAGGCCCGCAGTGCGACCGCCTGGGCCTCGGTGAGCTTGTATTGCGTGCCGATCATCGCGCTGATCGTATCGCCGGGGATCAAATGGATCACCACGAACACGATCACCGAGATGCCCAACAACGTAGGCAGCAGCGCAACCAGGCGTTGAGTCAGAAAGCGGCGCATAGGTATTCCCCAAGGTAAGAAACCAGGTTTCTCGCAGAAACCTGGTTTCTTATCCCGTTTCCTTGTCTACTCGTCTACTAATCTACCAATCTACCAATCTACCAACTACCAATCTACTAATCTACTCGTCTACTTATCCAGCCACACATCCCGCAAATACACCAGCGAGCCGTTCGGCATGGGGGTGAACCCCTTGACGTAAGGCTGCATGATGCGGTACTCGTAGCCGACGTAGAGCCAAACCCACGGCGCGGCCTCAGCGAGCTTTTGCTGAACGGTGTTGTAGATGGCCTTGCGTTGCTCGGGGTCGAGTGTGATCTTGCCCTCTTCGAGCAGCTTGTCGATTTCGGGGTCGTTCCAGGCGGCCACCTTGTTCAGGTTGCCCGTGCTGTGCCAGTAGCGGAAGAACATGATGTCGGGATCGGGGTTGCCGCCGTTAAGCGCGACGACCGCGTCGAAATCGCTCTTCAGCCAGCGATCCACGTAGACGCCCAGCTCCAGTGTTTCGATCTCGAATTCGATGCCGATCTCCTTGAGCTGCGCTTGAATGTTCTGCGCCTCGGCGACCGCGGTGGGCGGCTCGTCGGCCGCAGCCATCACCTTGAACTTCAGCGGCAGCGTCACGCCGGCGTCGGCCAGCAGCTTCTTGGCCTTTTCCACGTCCTTTTGGTAGCAGAAGAGATCGTTCAGGTCGGCGCGGTAGAACGGCGCCGTGGCTGGGGCTGTCACCTGGCCCTCGCCCAGGGAGGCCGTGTCGAGCACCTCCTGGCGATCCACCGCGCAGGCGATGGCCTGGCGGACAGCCTGGTTGGTGAACGGTTCGCGGGTGCTGTTCAGTTGCAGCACGTGATAGGCCAGCGCGCCGGTGCGGAAGATGGTCAGCTTTTGCGCGCCGGAGGCGCGGATGGCAACCTTCGGATCGTTGATGAGCGCCCAATCAATCGTGCCCGCGCGCAGGCCGGCCAGGATCGAGGCTTCATCGGGGATGATGCGGATTTCGAGGCCGTCCACCGCGGGAACGCCGGGCAGCCAGTAGTCCTTATTGGCGGCCAGCGTCGTCGTGCGGTCCACGTCCCACTTGACCAGCTTGAAGGGACCGGTGCCGATGGTGACCTTGGCGGGGTCCTCGGCCGAGACGACCTTTTTGGAGACGATGCCGGAGTTCGGGTTGGTCATGGCCGCCAGGAGGGCCACGTTCGCCCCCTTGAGCTTGAAGACCACTGTGGTGGCGTCCGGCGCCTCGATGGCATCAATGCCGGTGAAGGAGGAACGCGCCGCGGCCGCGGTGTTCTCGTCCAGGATGCGCTCAAAGGTGAACTTCACGTCTTCAGCGGTCAGCACGTCGCCGTTGTGGAACTTGACGTTGGGCCGCAGCTTGACAGTGAGGGTCTTGCCCTCATCGCTCCACGCCCACGACTCCGCCAGGTTCGGGACGACTTTCAGGTCCTGGTCCAACGCCAGCAGCGGCTCGTAGATCAGCTCCAGCAGGCGGAAGGACGAAAACGCGGTCTGCTTGTGCGGATCGAGCCCTTTAGCGTCGGCCGCCCGGGCAACAATCAACGTGCCGCCCGCTTTGGGAGCCGAAGTCGGCTCAGGAGTGGCGGTCACTACCACCTGGACTGTCTTCTCCTTTTCAACTACAACTGTCTTCTCCTTCTCGATTACAACTGTCTTCTCCTTCTCAACTACCACTGTCTTCTCGACCACCTGCGGTGCAACGGGGGCGACACAACTGGTGATCACGAAAGCCAACACCAGAAGGACAGCAAGCACAACCGAACTCTTTGTCTGCATGGGAATCCTCCTTCAGTACATGGGTACGAGAGATGATCAGCCTCAATATGGACCCATCAAGAAACATCTCTCCGCGCTGACTGGGGCGAAATCTACCCAAAGCGCGGAAAAGTATCTCGATAGGTCCGAGTCTCAGATCGTCGCGGTTTGGCTTATAGGCATGCCTCCTCTCTACTCGTGCACCAACTCAGCGTGAAAAACGTACTTGTCGCCTCGATAGATCGAAACAGTATGCTCAAAAGGAATTCCATCTTGCGATAGAGAGGTGCGGCGGATCAGCAATACCGGAGAGCCTCGGCTCAGGCCAAGGAGGCGCAAAGGATATAGTTCGCATTTCGTGGCTTCCATCTGCTGGTGCGCCCGACTGGGCACCAGGCCATATTTGCGGGCCAACACGGCATACAACGATTGGTGCGCCAGATCTTCCTGGCGCAGAGACTCACAACCTGGAAAATGCAAATGGCAGGTTTCCAAAGCGAGCGGCACACCATCGACCAGGCGGAGGCGTTCCAGTAACATCACCTGTGTATCCGATCCCAGGCCCAGGGCGGTCGCGACCTCCGGCTGAGCCATCGCCAGTTCTTGTCGCAACACCTGGCTCTCGACGCGCTTGCCGCGTGCAGTCATGTCCTGCGTGAAACTGGTCAACGAACCCAGCCGCTGCTCGATTTTCGGCTGGGCCACGAAAGTACCTCTGCCCTGTTCCCGGCGCAACCGGCCTTCGTTCACCAACTCCGCAACGGCCTGGCGGACCGTCATCCGACTGATGCCATGTTCGTTGCATAGTTCGCGTTCAGAGGGGATGAGATCCCCCGGCTGCCACTCCCCGGACTCGATTTTTTGCCGGAGGATTTCTTTGAGTTGATAGTAAATCGGGAGCGGTTGGTATTTATCAATCCCGGCCATGCTACCATCCTGAGGGTGTCTAAATATCATAATGACTAGACCAGTATGAATATAACATAGCTTTGCGCGATTGTCAACACCGAGTTTGCTGGTGATTGCTCAGATCTGGGGTAAATTTCAGTTGCCGGACCTCAGTTTTTCACCTGAACTCGTACCTTGCCGGAGATACACCTCCACGCCTGGCCGCCCGGCCCTCTTACAGCCCCAAACGAGCGCGAATGTTGACACGCCAGGGTGGATATGTTATTCTATTCATTAGAACCACGTTCCGATTAATGGAATCCCCTTTCACCTGTGGCCGGGTATTTCGACTGCGGAGAGCTGATGACACTGCTCGACAGGTTTCTGGAAATCTTCGAAGTTCCACCGGCCATGCACCCCTATATGCACATGGTAGTCGACGCGCAGGAGATGGAACTTGTCGTCAGCCTGGACGGGCAAGCCCTGACACCCGCGCAGGTAGCCGAGACGCTGAGCATGCCCCTCGATGAGACGGCCGCCCTGCTCGAACGCGCGTTCACCCGGCACATCGTCAACCGCAAGATCGTCGATGGCGAGACGCGCTACACTGCCGCCAACTTCTACAGCCGGCTCGATCCGCTTTCGATGTACGAGAATTGGCGGGACGTGCCCGTGGAGGCCCGCGACGCGGTGATCGAGTGGCAGTTGCAGGAGTTCATCAACCAATATCTGCCGGTGATCGAAGAACTCCGGCGCGACCCCGATGCGTTCGTGCATCTCCCCAATCAGGACATGCTGTTGTTGGATGAGGCGCTGGCGATCGTCGACGCTGCGACCGAGCACGTGGTGGTACCCTGTGATTGCCGGGCGATCGTGATGGCGTGCAACCGCCCCCTGGAGACCTGCGTCCGGCTCGATGCCGGTGCGCGGCACACCCTCGAGCGCGGGTACGGCCGGCGGCTGACCAAAGAGGAGTGTAAGGCGTTGGTGGTCGAGGCCGATCGCGCCGGGCTGATGCACACCGGGCTGCGGGCCTGGCGCGACCGAGACGAGTTCTTCGGGTTCTGTAACTGTTGCAGTTGCGACTGCTATCCCATTCGGGCCGGGGTCAGGTTGGGGATGGCGCGCGAGTGGCCGCGGACGCACCACGTTGCGCGACGCGATGAAGCGAAGTGCGAGCAGTGTGGCATCTGCGTCCGGCGGTGCCACTTCGAGGCCTTCTATCGCGATGGTTCGAAGGTGGAAGTGGACGGGAAGCGCCGGTTGCAGGTGCTGTTCGACGCCGAGAAGTGCTGGGGGTGCGGATTGTGCGCCACCGGCTGTCCCGAAGGCGCCATCGCGATGGCACCCTTGGTGTTGATTCAGGAGTGATTGGACCGATGGTCACG
>MNXL01000012.1 GCA_001871755.1 Anaerolineae bacterium CG2_30_64_16 | reverse complement strand
CCTGGGACTCGGAACCGCGGTTTCGCTGCTCGGCGACAACACCCTGTACACAGTGTTGCCCCGGCCTGAGATCGCCGCGCAGGCCGGGGTCACCCTGGCGATGGTGGGTGTGTTGTTGGGCGCGAACCGGGCGGTGCGCCTGGTGTTCAACGGGGCCGCGGGCGCGCTCAACGACCGGCTGTCGCGGCGCTGGCTGCTGGTCGCGTCACTGTTTCTCGGCGCGCTCTCCACGTTGATCGTGGGGGTCGGGCGCGGGTTCTGGCCGCTACTCGTCGGCCGGGTGTTGTGGGGCGCGGCCTGGTCCGGCATCTGGGTGGGTGGCAACACCATGGTGCTCGACGTGGCGGACGAGACGAACCGCGGTCGGCTGAGCGGCCAATACCAGATGTGGTTCTTCATCGGGGTGGGCGCAGCCGCGTTGGTCGGGGCGGTGCTGACCGATCTGTTCGGGTTCCGGCAGGGGCTGCTGATCAGCGCGGGGCTGACCGGGCTGGCCGCGCTGCTGTGGCTGGCGGTCTTGCCGGAGACGCGGCCGGCGCGTTCCGCGGCCGCGCGGGCTGCGGCCGCCGCGGGCCGTCTGCCGTTGCCCTGGCGGGTGGCCCTGGCCGCGTCCGTGCCGGTGTTCTTTACGCGATTCGTCTTCGCCGGCGTGATGACGGCCACGACGATTCTGTGGCTCACAGACTTTGTCGGGGATCGGCTCACGGTGGCGGCCGTGGTCGTGCCGATCGCCTCGCTGACCGGCATCTTTGCCGCGCTGCGCTCGGTCAGCAGTCTGCTGGGCGCGCCGCTGGTGGGCCACCTGTCCGACCGGGCTGGCCGGCGTTGGCCGGTGCTGGCCGGGGTGATGGCGGTGGGCGCGGCCGGCGCCTGGCTGATGGGCGGCGAGGGACTGGCGGTGGCGTTGTTCGGCGGGCTGGTCGCGTCCGTGGCGTCCAGCGGCGCACAGACGTTAGCGCCCGCGCTGGTGGGGGATGGCGCGACCGCGGCGCAGCGCGGGCGGATCCTCAGCGTGATCTACACCTTCGGCGACCTGGGCAGCGCGTTCGCGCCGCCCCTGGCTTTGGCGTTGGTGGGGTTCTTGCCGATCGGGACCCTCTACCGGCTGTGCGCCGCGTTGTTGGCGGGCGTGGTGGTGTATGCGGTTTGGCAGGCGAAGCGCGAGCGTGCGGCCGTCGAGGCGGCGGGTGAGAGGGCTGAGTTGGGGCCATTTCCTGAGCACAGGGGGTGAACGTTTGCCCGGTGGTTAGGGCCTAACCCACGAGATCCTTGCTTTTTGTGCAAGAATTTTGTGGACGGCTGGCGCTAAGTTGTCACCTTCTTGGTTCCGGCTTGTAAGCGCAGCGGCCTTGTAAGCGCAGCGGCCTTGTAAGCGTAGCGGCCTTGTCCGGGTTAGGAGTGTGCCGCCCAGACGCGAGCCATTATGCCCGCAACATCTCCCGCAGCAACTCCGCCGCGGCCCGCGCGGCCCGGCCGCGGTGGCTGATCCGATTTTTCGTCTCCGGCGGGAGTTGGGCCAGGGTGGCTGCCTGCTCCGGCATGTAGAACACCGGGTCGTATCCAAAACCGTGCTCCCCGGCCGGCCCGAACGCGATGATCCCCTCGCACTTGCCCGCCGCGGTGCGTATCACACCCTCTGGCGTGGCCAGGGCAACCACACAGCGAAAGCGCGCGGTTCGTTGATCCCAGGGCACGCCGGCCAGCGCGTCGAGCAGTTTGCGGTAGCGGTCCGCGTCGCTGGCGCCCGGCCCGGCATAGCGCGCCGAGTGTACGCCGGGCGCGCCGGCCAGCGCATCCACCTCCAGCCCAGAATCGTCGGCCCAGGTCCAGAGGCCGGCTTCCCGCGCGTACGCAAGAGCTTTCTGCTGCGCGTTCTCGGCGAAGGTCGCGCCGGTTTCCGCCACCGCCAACGTGATCCCTTCCGCGTCCAGGTAGGTGACCTCGATCGGCAGGTTGGCCAGCAGCTCGCGATATTCGCGCGCCTTGCCGGGGTTGTGCGTGGCGATGAGTAGTTTGTGGGTCATGGTTTGCTCGGGAGGTTGGTAGATTGGTAGGTTGGCAGGTTGGTAGATTGGTAGATTGGTAGATTGGTAGGTTGGCAGGTTGGTAGATTGGTAGATTGGTAGATTGGTAGATTGGTAGATTGGTAGATTGGTAGATTGGGACGGTCACGCGTCGTCCCGTCACCCTGTCACCTCCTCACCTTACCTTGTCACCGTGTCACCTTGTCACCCCGTCCCCATTTTGCCATCCTGTCCCCTCGATGTTATCATAGGGCCGCTATCCTGAGCAAATGGAGGCTTGCATGGGGACACACCATCCCTTACGGATTTTTTCCGCTTCGGCCAACCGGCCTTTGGCAGAGGCCGTCACCCGAATCCTGAACACGCCGATGGGGTTGTGTATGACGACGCATCTGAAGGACAGCGAGATCCACGTCGCCATCGATCAGGTCGTGCGCGATCAAGATGTGTTTATCATTCAGCCGTGTTCCGCGCCGGTCAACGACAACTTCATGGAGCTGATCTTGTATATCGACGCGTTCCGCCGGGCCTCAGCGCACGAGATCACGGCCGTGATCCCTTACTACCCCTATGGCCGGCAGGAGCGGATGGCCAAGGGGCGGGAGGCGATCAGCGCCAAGGTGGTAGCCACGATGCTGCAAGCGGTGGGGGTCAGTCGCGTGGTCTATTTCGACGTCCACGCGCCGGCCATCCAGGGTTTCTTCGATGTGCCTGTGGACCCGCTGTCAGCGCTGCCGGTGCTGGCCGAGCATTTCAAGCGTCCCGAGTTCCAGGAGGCCGCGGTCGTGTCGCCGGACGTGGGCCGGGCCAAGTTCGCCGGGAAGTACGCCGAGCAGTTGGGGTTGCCGCTGGTGGTGATGCACAAGCGACGGGAAGGTTTTTCGAAGACGGACGTGACCCACGTAGTCGGTGACATCCAGGGCAAGATCCCCATCATCATCGACGACGTGCTCGCGGGTGGCAGCGTGTTGGACCAGATCGATGCTTTGATCGAGAAGGGCGCGCGCCACCAGGTCTACCTGGCGATCACCCACGGTGTTTTGCTGCCCTCGGCGCTGGAGCGGCTGGAGAATCCCGATATCAAGGGCCTGGTGATCTCGGATACGATCTGTCAACCGGAGGCGGTGCGCGCGCATCCGAAGATCACGATTGTGTCGGTGGCGAAGCTGCTGGCACAGGTGATTTGGCGCATCCACGCCGGTGAGTCCATCAGCGATTTGATCGAGAAGACGTGAGGTGGCGAGGTTGGAGAATCTGAATGGTTGGCTGACGGCCAATAGCGGCCTGATCGCCCTGAGCCTGGTCGGTCTGGTGCTGGCCCTGGCGGGGCCGCTGGTCTGGCTGCTGCGCAGGATGCGTCGCCTGGAGCGAGCGTACCAGGTTCTGACCGCCGGCACTGATGGCGGCAGCCTGGAGGCGGTGTTGGAGGACCATGTGCGGCAGGTGCGGGAGGCCACCGGCCAGGTGCGTGAGCTGGATGCATTGACGCGGCGCCTGGAGCGAAACAGCCGGGCGCATTTGCAGCGGTTGGGCTTTTTGCGTTTCAATCCCTTCCGGGACGCCGGGGGCGATCAGAGCTTTGCAGTGGTGTTCGCCGACGAGGACGGCAACGGCGTGGCGATCAGCAGCCTGCACAGCCGGGACGTCACTCGAGTCTACGCCAAGCCGTTGGTGGCCTGGGAATCGGTGCATCAACTGACGGATGAGGAACAAAAGGCGTTACAGCGGGCCAGGGGAGATGTGTAACAGATATTGGGTTAGGTATTGCAGGTATTAGGTATTGGGTATTGCCTGTCTTGTGGCGCACAGGAAGCTCGCAAGAACGAATACCTGATACCCAATACCCAATACCTGATATCCCGTCTCCAACTACCCGGCAAGCCTCGCCCATCCTCAGACATCTCATCAGAGAAAGATCTATGGCATTTCTACGACAGTCCCGGCCCGCGCCCGATCAGATCGAGGTGGTGATCGGTCGGCGGGCGACGTTCAGTGGCAACCTGCGCAGTGATGGCAGCATCCGGCTCGATGGCACAGTCGAAGGTGGGTTGATCGAGACGCCGGGCAACGTGCTGATCACCGAGAGCGCGCGGGTCATGGTGGACATTCAGGCCAAGACGGTATCGATCGCGGGCGTGTACAAGGGCACGATCACCGCGGAACGCGTGGAGTTGCTGGAAGGCGGCCGGCTGTGGGGCGCCATCAAGGTCAGCTCGTTTCTGCTGGACGATGGCGCCCACTTCCAGGGTGAATTGTTGATGCAGGGGGCGGTGGACGACGAGCCGTTGCTCATGCCGCGGCCGGCGGCCGACACCCACATCCTGGTCGAAGGGGGTAAGGTGTAGTGTCTCGTGCAAGCGCGCGGCCATGTCACGGCCGCGCGCTTGCACGAGACCGCCGGCAGCCGCCGGGCCCCTGCCGGCCGAGTGAGGGCGTCAATCGTCGCCCACCCATCAGCCTCTGAGCAGGTCCACTCGCACCTGCGGCTTTTCGGTGTATCAGAGGATGGCCACCGACAGCCCTATCGCTACAAAGACCAGGATCAGTGAGGGCCAGTTGGCGATGGTGGCGCTGCCCACGGTTTTGGTCGCGTGCGGCCAGACCATCATCAACCGGCCGATGACGTCGAATCCCTGGGCGAACCCAACTGTCAAGCCGCTTGACATTTATTTCGCCGTCCATTATAATCTCGATTACGTTCCCTGATAGATCGGGCGTGTCCTCTTTGTTTTACCTCATGACCGACCGGTCAGGTCCCTGGCACGCCGTTGTTGAGCAGGTATGGCGGTAGCAGTTACCCGGCGAAGATCTGACACTGATGTGCTGGTTGTTACGGAAGGAGGTGGTCATAAAGCAGAAGCATCCGGTTGGCAGTCGAAGCGCACAAGATACCTACACTCGTTGGCGTGGACTGCAGGTCCACGCGGTTCGGAATTCGTGATCTCGAACAACCATCTTATAGGAGGAGATTCCCCATGCGTACTTTCAGAATTGCAAGTTTGCTCGTGCTCATCACGTTGATCGTTTCGGCCTGCGCGCCCGCGGCCAAGCCCGCGGCCAAGCCCTTTGAGTGCACCGATGCCATCGGCTGCGTGGACATTGGCCCTACTGATCCCGTCCACATCTCCTACATACTCGTCATCGCCGGTCCGAATGAGACCCTGGGCGTCGACTCGCGCAACGGCATCGAGATCGCCGTTGACGATAGCGGCGGCAAGATCGCGAACCATGCGGTCAAGCTCGACGGCGAGGATGGCGGCTGCAGCGCCGAAGGCGGCCAGGCAGCCGGCACCAAGCTGGCGGCCGACTCGACGATCGTGGCCGTGATCGGTACCTCCTGCTCGAGCTCAGCCCGGGCAGCCTTACCCATGCTCTCAACGGCTGGGTTCGCGGTAGTTTCACCTTCTAACACCGCGCCTGACCTGACCGAAGCCGGCAACTCGAACAACTATCCCGGCTACCTGCGCACTGCTCATAATGACCTGGTCCAGGGTAAGGCGGCGGCCACGTTTGCATGGGATTTCCTGAAGGTCAAGAAAGCAGCCACCATTCATGATGGCAGCCTGTATGCCGACAAACTGCAGCAGGTCTTCGCCGAGGAATTCCAGAAGATGGGCGGCGCCATTACCTTGCAGACCGCCGTGGATCCGAACCAGACCGACATGTCCTCGGTGCTGGCTGACATCGCAACCGGCCAGCCGGAGTTGATCTACTTCCCGATCTTCCTGCCCGCCGGCGGCTTGATCATCCGCCAGGCCAAAATCACCCCTGGACTGGAAAACACCCTCCTGATAGGTGCGGATGGCCTGTTCTCGCCGGACCTCGTCTCCTCGGCGGGTGACGATGTTGTGGGCTTCATGCAAACCAGCCCAGACTTCACCGCCTTCGGTTCGGATTACAACGATAAATTCGTACCGGCCTATAAAGCGAAATTCGGCACGGAACCGATCAGCATCTTCCACGCCCATTCCTATGACGCCTTCATGATGATCAAGGCTGCCATCGAAAAGGTCGTAGTGGCGGATGCGGATGGCACGCTGCACATCGGCCGTCAGGCGCTGCGCGATGCGCTATTCGCCACCAA
>MNXL01000110.1 GCA_001871755.1 Anaerolineae bacterium CG2_30_64_16 | reverse complement strand
TACATTTGGAATTGCTGTGAAAACACGGATATCTTCCTGACGCAAGGCGGCCGCGTCCGGTGTGATCGGCATCGGCCAGGGTCAGGTCGGGGATCTGGTGGACGTCCGCCCAGGTGCGAAGCGCATACGAAGTGAGCCGCATTTAGCCTTCCAATGCCAGCGCAAGATTCTCGCGTACGCGCCAGCGTGGATGCACAGGGCCAGTGGCCGGGCCGTGTGGGTCGAACGGATAGATGCGTGGGCCGACCAGGTCCGCCAGGCGAGCCGGCAGCATCTCCGGGACCGACTGGTGGGTTGACAGTTTTTCCAGAATGTAGCCCAGGCGGTGTACCAGCGCCTGGTTGTGTATGCCCGGCAGATAGGACAACAGTCGTTCGGGGTCCGTTTCCGGCAACAGCGTACTGATCGTATGCACGACTTCATCCATGCCGCCGCATAGATCGAAGCGATCCAGGCAGTCCAACAACGTCTTCTCGCGGTCGGAAATCTGAAAGAAAGCATCGTGATAACGGATTTCCTGGCTGCCGAAGAACTTCGCGCGCTGGACCTGGACGAAGAGGATTTCGGCCCGGCCCAGGGCGATCGGCCGGCGTTGCCCCGGCAGGGCGACCAGGAGGGCCTGGGGCAATTGGTTTGCTGCGCCGTACACCAGCGCCGCACTCTGGTAGGCGACGTAGTACTCCGTGACCCCCTCCCGCCGCAGCAGCTCGTCCACGATCTGAAATGGATCGGCCACAAACGTCTGCCGACCATACAGGACATCCGAGGGGATCACCACATACCGCCCGCGCCCGCTGCGATACAGCGCACCCTTGCGCGCCATGTCAGCCAACAGCTTCATGGCGTGCGCACGGGAAACCGTTACCAGACCACCGACGCTCTCAACATCGAGCACGTGGATGCCCTGGCGCAAAGCTGCGAAGTACGCCGTCTGTTCGAGATGGCTGAGTTGGATCTGGTCAGGCATCGCGATCCACTTTCAATATGCACAAAATTACTGGATTGGTCTTTTCACGCATACGGGAACACTATACTTCAACACTCACCGGCCGTCAACGCACGATCGCACAATCAGACTATGGTTCATCATCTCCTTGATCCAGGTTGTGGATTGCCTTCATGTCAGACTCTCCAAATAGGGCCGCATCACGTTTGTCATGCGACAGATCGTGGCATACTTCCAGAGTTCGTCCATGGTGCAGCGGCGCTCCTGCCAGCACGCTCGCAGCGCCTCCAGTGCAACGTCCAGGCCGATCTTGTTGCGGTACTTGAAACAGTCTACAACCGTCTTGGCTGGGCTGGTCACGCGTACCGGAACACCTTCCACCTGGTGCGCTTCGACGCCCGCTCGCAGTGCAGCCTGAGAGAAGCGCACCACTCGGATCGGCAGTGGGTCTGCTTTTGGCCGGCGGGCCGCGGTCCCGATTGCCAGCCAGATCTCGGATGGGGATTGTGTTGTCAGGTTGTGAAAGCGCAGCGCCGAGAGC
This sequence comes from Anaerolineae bacterium CG2_30_64_16, assembly GCA_001871755.1. Lineage (GTDB taxonomy): Bacteria > Chloroflexota > Anaerolineae > CG2-30-64-16 > CG2-30-64-16 > CG2-30-64-16. Next base: position 4,091 of record MNXL01000110.1, on the reverse strand, counting down.
AAGCACACCACACCGGTAGGCACACGCCGGCAGACCTCGGCCAGTGTATGCTGCTCGGTCACGTCGGCATCGCTGGCCCTGTAAACCCCCCGGCTCACCCGCCGGAGCAACCCACGCGCTTGCAGGCGACGCAGTTGCTCCCGGTGCAGTCCTAGCTCTGCAAGGTCTCTCGACCGCAGAATGCCGCGCTCCCGGGCGAGTTCCAACAACCGCTCGGCAGCCGTGTTCGCCATGCTGTTACTCCTGATGTGTTACTTAACGAATGGAGTTATTGATATTCACAGACATATTGTAACACATCGGTCATCGTCGTCAAATCGCCCCCTCGCGTCAATACCTCATCATGTGTTCAATCTGTTAGCGCGCCAAAGCGATGGGATATGGGGGCACGGTCGGGAGACCGGCCCCAGCACTTTGGCGCGCCAACGTTTCAAGCGATCCTCGGAGCGAGGGTCCATGCCTTGAGGTTGCGCAAGGGTTGAAAATCGTCTCGGCTGCGGCCGGAACTGCGTCAGGTGGTGTTCACCTTGCGTTCGACCCGGATCGGCTCTGCGCGGCGGCCGTCGAGCAGATGCCAGATCGTCAGGATCGGATGGTGATAGAGCATGCGCGGGCCGGCGTAGCGCATTACGGCGCGGACGCGTGCCCGCATGTCGGGTTTGTAACAGTGCACGGGACACCTGGCGCAGGTGGTCTTGCCCTCCTGAAAGGGGCATTTGTCCAGTCGCTGGTTCGCGTAGGCCAGCAGTTCGGCGCATTCAGGGCAGAGCCCGTCCCTCGTCTGGTGTTGATCGCGGCAGTAGATCCTCATCATGGCCGCCATCGTCCTGGCTTCCCGCCCCATGCGGGGATGTTCGTCATCCATTGGGTTGGTCCTCTGTACGTTTGGGATTCAGATAGTGGCGCCACAATAGCCGCGCCGCGACCGCACGCCAGGGGCGCCAGGCCGCGCTGATTGCATCCATCTCGGCTGGGGTGGGCCGGGCCGGCAGGCGTTTGACGTTTTGCACCGCGCCCGCCAGCGCCAGATCGCCGCTGGGCCAGACATCCGGCCGGCGCAACGCCATCAGCAGGTAGATGTCGGCGGTCCACGGGCCGATCCCCTTGTGCGCGATCAACTCGGCGCGCACGGCCGCGTCGTCCAGGTCGTGCAGCGCGTCCAGGTCGAGCCGGCCCTCCTCGACCGCGGCGGCCAGATGCCGGCCATAGACGGTCTTCTGCCGGCTGAACCCGGCCGTCTTCAGCGCGGCATCGTCGAGCGCCAGGAAGCGCGCCGGGGTCAGCGGCGCGGCGATGGCGAGCAGGCGCTCGTAGGCCGCCCGTGCCGAAGCCAGCGAGACCTGCTGCTCCAGGATGATGTGGATCAGCGTGGGGAAACCCGGTGGCCGCGCCCACATCGGCGGCGGGCCGAGTTCCGTCAGGATTTGGGCCAGGTCCGGGTCCCGGTTCGCCAGGTCGCGCAGGCCGTGCGCCAGGGTTTCATCTGTCAAAGGGGCGAGGTGGGCCTGATGCGGCCTGGCGGCGCCTGGTATGTCTGCGATCGTCATAGGGCCATTCCATACGTGACAAGGTGACACGGTGAGGGGTGACAAGGTGACGCCGATGCGGCGCATCAGACAACCGATGCGGCGCATCGGACAACCTCCCACCATGATCGTGGCGAGTATAGCAGATGGCGGAAGCTGGGGCAAATGTGCGCGGCCATGTCGAGTGCCTATCCAAAATCCGTTCTGACCGGTCTGCGACCGAGCCAGGGATCGATATGAGCGTTCTTGAACTTTTGCCGTTCATCTGCTAAACTGTCCTGCGTGATCGGACAGCAGACGGAACTGACTCTGCTGGCCAAAGCCCGTTTCGGCATGGGTGCGGATATGCGCCCGCGGCTGTTGGCGCTGGTGCAGGAGCGGCTGGCCGAAGCGGGGGTGGGCCTGGTGGATTGAGGGGATGTTTCGGGTGGGAGGTCTCGCTGCGGAATGAGATTCTTCGCTAGGATGCTCGCCGTCGCGAGAAGTTAGGGGCAAACCCACTCAGAATGACAGACGCCCAGAAGCGCATTTTGTGACCGTGCCGAGTATACGTCTACAGCTCGGGGGCGACGCGCGATGCAAGGCGAACATCATCAATCAACGCGCCAGACGCAGGCCGGCGCCGATGCCGGTCGCCGGGGCTGTCTGTTCGCGGCGCTGCTGATCGCAGACGTAGTCCTCTTCCTGCTGGCTTTCTGGGTCGTCACCGGTGGCAACCCCCGCGCGCTGAGTGCGCTGGCGCTGGTGGCAGGTGTGGCCGCGATCGTGTTCTCTGTGCCGGCCGCGCTGCTGATCATGCAGGACGAGTTGGGCATAAGGGACATCCTGCGTGGGTTGGGGTGCAGTCGCGGTTGGCAGGTGATGATCGGCGGCCTGATGGTCATCCTGCTGGCCGGGCTGGCAGTGGCCGCTCTCGCGGGGCTATGGTCGCCCCCGGAGTCGCCAGCGCCGACTCCAGCGCCACCGTATGCCTCGCTCACTGTGGTGGTCCCGGCATCGCCCACCGCCCGGCCGCCGGCCGTGAGTGCATCCCCAACAGCTCCGCCACCCAACGCGCCGCCAACGGCCCCCGCGCCGGCGACCCTCACCACCCTGCCGACCCCGCCCGCGTCGGCCGTGCCGCCCACGCTCACGCCGCTGCCCACTGAGACTTCGGTGCCGCCGACTCCAGTGCCGCCGTCACCGGCGCCGCCGACGGCCACGCCTTCTCCGAGCCCGCAACCGCTCGCTACTGCGACCGCCGTCCCGCGCACGGAAGAACTGGTCGCGGCCGCGGTCTTGGAGGCCAACGAGGCGCTGGTGGGGGCCATGCTGAACCTGGCGCACCCGGGGGACGAGCTCCGGGCGTACTACTGTGGGACCTCTGCGTGGCGCAAGATGACGGTCTTCCTCACGAAGGTGGCGCAGACGCGCGGGGGCGCCGTGACCGCGACCTACTTCTTCTCCGACTCTCAACCACCCGTGCAGGAGCTTGACTACCGCTGGCGCCTGGAGCAGGCGGAGACGTGGACCTACGTTGGCCGCACGGGAAAATCCTCGCGAGAAGAGCTGCACTACACCTACTGGCTGGTCGAGCGGCCGGGCGAAACGCCCGCGCTGTGCATCGACGATTACACATCGAAGCGAGTGCCGTAGATGAGCGAGATGATGCTCCAGAACCCGCACCTGGAGGGGGACGCGTTCGCCTGGGAGGCCGGCCCGACCGGCGCCCTGTTGATCCACGGTTTCACGGCCACCACCGCGGAGATCCGCCCCCTGGCGCGCACGCTGGTCGGCCGCGGCTACGCCGTCGCCGGCCCACTGTTGCCCGGTCACAAGGCCCGGCCGGCCGATGTCAATCGTTACCGGTGGCAGGATTGGGTTCAGGTCGTGGCGGAGGCCTATGACCGGCTGGCGGCCCGGTGTGACCGGGTGTTCGTCGGCGGCGAGTCGACCGGCGCGCTGCTGTCCCTCTACCTGGCCAGCGAGCATCCTGAGATCGCCGGTCTGCTGCTGTATGCGCCCGCGCTGCGTCTCACCCTGCGCCCGATCGACGCGTGCAAGCTCTCATTGCTTGCGCCGTTCGTGCCCTATCTTCCCAAGCCGCGGCGTGGGACCGGCAGGGCCACCCACGCGGACGCGCTGTGGCAGGGGTACACCGTGAGCCCGCTCAAGGGCACCCGCGAACTGCTGCGCCTGCAGCGGGCGGTGCGCGCCCGGCTGTCTGGCGTCCGGCAGCCGGTTTTCATCGCGCAGGGCAAGCTGGACCGCACGGTCGATCCGCGCGCGCCGCAGATGATCCTTGACGGTGTGCGCTCGTCGGTCAAGGAACTGCATTGGTTCGATCGCTCGGCCCACTGCGTCCTCATCGACGATGAGTGGGAGGAGGTGACCGCGTTGACGCTGCGTTTCCTGGACCGGGTGGTGGCAGGGGCGCGCGCCTGAGCCGCGCCTCTCGCTGATACGCAGTCCAACGCAAAAGGCCCTGGGGATCAGATCCCCAGGGCGTATCTTCTCAATTCTTCGGGGGATCGCTCGCGCTGTGGCCGGTCTCCTGACCGAGCCACCGTGGCTCGGTCAGGAGAC
>MNXL01000181.1 GCA_001871755.1 Anaerolineae bacterium CG2_30_64_16 | reverse complement strand
GGCTACGAGGTGAAAGTCCCCTGAAGGGGACTGCCACGGGTATGATAGCCCCCTTTAGGGAGCTTGCACGTTGTAGCCAGCGTGCTTTAGCCCTGGCGGGTCAGCATGACGAGACGGCTAACATGGTAATCTAACATTGTCGAGGTAGTTACCGTCACTCATCCTCTGGCGTTCCGCAGTTGCGGTCACGGCAACCATGGTGATCAGCCCGCATGGATGCTCCCCCTTCCGTATCAGGCTCCGAGAACAGCTTTTTGCGCCGGGGGCACGCGAACCTGGACCAGCGCCAGCGTTGCCAATAGCGACAACGCGGTTCCCAGGACAAAGATCGCCGTCTGGCTCACCCCCAGATTCATCAGACCGACGCCGATGAATGGCCCGACAACCCCGCGCGCGCCGATCAGTGCGGCCTGGGCAGCGGCGTACTCTGAAACACGGCCGAACGGCGCCAACTGGATAATCGTCGTAATGAAGCCGAGATCGATGGCTGAACTGGCGATCCCCATCGCTATGAAGGAGGGCAGCAGGATCCAGCCGCCGGCCTGCCCTATGCCCTGCGCTGTGGCGATGGCGTAGGGGGCGAGCACGACCATATTGATGGCGAAGGCCGCCTGCATACAGCGCACTCCACCCCAGCGGTCGGACAGCCGGCCCCAGAAGACGTAGCTGACCGTGCGGCTGACTGCCATACTCAGATTCAGCCAGCCGATCGCCGTATACGAGAGGCGCAGCCGGTCTACCTGTACCATTGGCACGATCGCGACAGGGATGAGGCCGCCCAGGCCGAAAAGCAGCACGCCCAGCAGGTACAAGGCGAAACGGCGGTCCTGGGCAAGCAGGCGCCGCAGGCCGGACGGAGCGCCTGAGCCGCGCACCTGCAGGGCCGTCTCGTCAACACGCAGGCGCGAGAAGATCAGAGCGCCCAACATGCCCACCAAACCCGCCAGCGGAAAGAGCACCCGGTAGCCGGTAACATCCAGTAGCCAGCCGGCCACCGGCCCCAGCGCGAGCATCGGCAACGCCATCGCGACGCGCGTTACGGACATGACCCTGCCGCGATCTTCGACCGGATAGACGCGCTGCACAATCGCCGTGTAGGCCGGCGCTGGTAGTCCTTCGAGCAGCCAGAACACGGCCACCAGCAGGAGAAGCCCGGGATAGCCGGAGACCAGCGCCACCAACACCAACAGGCCCCGGCTGATGAACCACATGGCGGTCATGTGGCGCTTCACCTGGCCCGGGCGAAAGAGCGCCAGGCCCGCCCACGAGGCCACGCTGCCAAAATAGGTGGACGAACTGTAAAACGCCAACCATCCCGCGGGCGCGCCCAACTGCCGTAACACCACCGGCACGAACGCGAGCGCGGTAGCAAAAACGCCGTACGCCGCCGCCCAACCGATCTCGACATGGATGTTATGGCGCGCGTCCGGGCGCAGGGGCCCTACCAGCCAACTCTCCAGGCTGAGCAGTACCCGCTCAACGCCCAAAACTACGGGGCGCACTATCGTCGTCAAAAAATGCCCAGTTGCGTTGGGCATGGTCTTCGTTTTTCCGTTTCAGGAGGTCTGCACTAGCTCCCAAAGTAAGCGATCGTCCGCGCCAGGACATCGGCCTGACGTTCGGCGGCGGACGCGTCCCAGTAGTTGGTCTTGAACTGCAGCAGCTTGGGCTGCAATGACTCGGCCACGGGGCAGAGGCCCGGCTCGTAAGCCTGGGCATCAGCCGGCATTGCCCCGTTTGGCGCCGCCTGCGGCGCGAAGTGCTTGCCTCGGAAAGCGGGCTCCAGATAGGTAAGCTGCCAGGCGGCATAGATGCCGTCGCCGCCCAACTCGCGGTACTTGGCCCGGAAGTCGTACCACGTGAAGGCGCCCCCGCCATCCAGCTTCAGGACATACGTCCAGTAGGCGTGTCCGTAGCCGTCCAGCGCCGCTTGCGGCGTCAGCCACGCGCAGCCGCGGGCCGCCTCGGCGTACAGGCGCGCGGCCCGGACGCGCACCGCGACCAGCTCCTGCAACCGCTCAGTCTGCGCCAGCGCGACGGCGGCGCACAGCTCCGGCAGCCGGTAGTTCCAGCCCACGGACGTGTGCCGCTCGTAAGCCGGATCCTGGATCATCTCCCGGGTGATCTTGCCCTTGCCGGCCGCCGCGCCCACGGCTGCGTACCCCAGGCTGTTGAAGCGGCGGATCCGCTCGGCCAGCCCGGCGTCGTTGGTCGTGATCATTCCGCCCTCGCCGCTGGTCATGTGCTTGGAGCTCTGGAAGCTGAAACTGGCCGCGTGGCCCAAGCTGCCGACAACGCGGCCTTGGTAGGTTCCCAGGAAGCATTGGGCGTCATCTTCCAGCACGAAAAGGTCATGGCGAGCGGCCAGCGCCAGCAGAGGGGCCATGTCCGGCGACAGGCCGTAGATAGCGACAGGGATGATCCCACGCGTGCGCGGCGTGATCGCAGCGGTGACCGACGCCGGGGCGAGGGTCCACGTGTCCGGGTCGATGTCGGCGAACACCGGCGTCGCGCCGGCGTGCAGCACGGCGAAGGCGGTGCTGGCCATCGTCAGCGGCGGCACGATCACCTCGTCCCCTGGCCCGATGCCGGCCGCCGCCAGCGCCGCGTGCATCGTTGCCGTGCCGTTGATGAAGGAGATCGCATACCGGCAGCCGAAGGTGGCGGCGAACCTTTCCTCCAGCCGGCGGGTCATCGCGCTCCCGGCCGAGGTGCGGAACTGACCGTCCAGCACATCCAGCACATACCGGCGCTCCAGATCAGTGATACGATTCATCGCTTCTGCTCTTTGAAGGAGGGGTGAGATCTTTGCAGCCTGTCCGTAATTCTACACCCAGGTCGACAGCCTGTCAATACATAAACGTTCAAAAGAACGGCGAAAACTTACACTTGACACCTGAAAAAAATGTGATATAGTACTAATGAAATTTACTTTCGTATGTTTACCCGATCTGACAGAGCACAGTTCTGGGCTTAAGCTCAACAAAGAGTGATCCTATGCCTCGTCGTTCCGCTGCCGACTCTAAAAAAGACCGGACTGGACAGATCCTGCAGGAAGTCCTGCGCAGCACCTTTGTGAGTACGACAGATCTGGCGCGGCAGTTCGGCGTGTCTACGGTGGCGATCCGCCGCAATCTCGCCGAGCTCGAACAAGCTGACCTGGTGAAGCGCGTCCACGGCGGTGTACAAGCAGTCGCGCGACCAGGCCAGATTGCGCAATACAATGCGCGGCTCTTTGAGGGCATCACCGCCAAGCGGGCTATCGGCCAGGCCGCGGCCCGCTTGATCCGGCCCGGCGACACCCTGCTGCTGGACTCCGGCACGACCGTGCTTGAAGTGGCCAGAGCCATCCCCGCTTCGCTCCTGGAGAACGGCAACTTGACGGTGGTCACGCGCTCTCTGGTCATCGCCGGGGAGTTGCGCCTCCAGCGGCAGGTGCGCCTGATAGTGCTGGGGGGCATCTACGTGCACGATCTCGATGATTTCGTCGGCGCCCAAGTCGAGTACGGGCTGCAAGGTCTGCACGTGAACACATGCTTCATCGGCACGGACGGCTTCTCCGTGGAACGCGGCATCACGACGGACAATGTGCTCGAGGCCCAGCTCTATCGCCTGATCGCGCGGGTCGCCGATCAGGTTGTGGTCGTCGCTGATTCCAGCAAGATCGGCAACCAGAAGCTGCAGACCATTCTCCCCTTTGAAGAGATCCATGCGTTAGTTACTGATACGAGCGCCCCTACGGATTTTGTCCAGACGCTTCGCGACAAGGGTGTCAATGTCGTCCTGGCCCCCACGCCGGACCCGGAAACGTGCAGGTGAGCGGCGTTTTTCTGTCGGCAGAAACATGGTACTTTGTTGGAGGAGCTTCTTCATGTTAGCGGCCACAACTCTTAAAGGAATGTGGGCGGGCTTGCCCGTGGCATGGACCGACGATCGATTCGACGAGGTGCGTTATCGACGCAACGTGCAGCGTTGCTGCGAGGCGGGGGCGCATGGAGTCTACACGCACGGCACGACGGGCGAGTTCTATGCGCAGACGTTCGAGGAGTGGCGCGTGGTCGCGATGGCTACCGCTGAGACATGCCGCGCGTACGGCGCCCCTGTACAGATCGGTGTCACGGATCTCTCTACCCGTCAGGTCGCCCGCAAAGCCGAGATTGCTGCGCTGTTGGGCGCGGATGCTGTGCAAACGGCCTTCCCCTTTTGGATGCCTCTCAGCGAAAGTGAAGCGGTACAGTTCCTGGTGGACCTCGCACAGGCCGTACCAGGGATGCCCATCGTGCTCTACGCCACGGCGCGCGCCAAGACGGCTGCCACGCCTGAGTTGCTGCGGCGCGCGCTCGACGCCGGCGTCCCGCTGATCGGCTGCAAGTACACCGGAGATGTCTCTGATGTGCCGGTCCTGGTAGCAACCTGTCCAGAGGTGAGCTTTTTTGTCGGTGAAGCGCATCTCGCCACGGGGATGGCAGCGGGCGCACGCGGCGCATGCAGCGCGTACGTCTACGTCTGCCCCAGATACATGTTGCGTTATTACCGTCTGTGTGAACAAGGTGAGTGGGAGGCCGCCTGTCGGATCGAGCGACACGTGCAGGCCTGGCATGCCGGACCCTGCGAGCATCTTTTTGCCCGCGGTTTGCTGGACTCAGCTCTGGATCGGCTTTTTGCGCGCGCTGCCGGGTTTATAGACACTGAGCTCGAATGCAGGCCTCCCTACGCATCCGCAACGCAGGATGACCTGGAACGGTACGTGAGCCTGTGTGAGACGGACTTCCGGGAGTTCCTCCACGACATCGACGCGTAAACGCCGTCGTGTGTGCAGCAATCCCGAATCAGGTGAAGACGGAGGGGTACCGGCCAGAGAATCGTAACTTAACGAATCGCTCGGCAAGGGGAGCGGCCTTCCCTAACCCGGACAAGGCCGCTGCGCTTACAAGCCGGAACCAAAAAGACGACAGTCGCCACTCCCAAAATCCTTGCACAAAAAACAGGAATTTCGGGGGTCAGGCACTATACTGGATACTGGGCATCATACCCTACGATTCAAAATCATTATCTGAAAAGCTATAGCGGCCTGTGCGCCGGCAGCCCCTCAGGCTGTCGAAAAGATCGTAACTCAGGAAGTCAAGCTCGTCGAGGTGGTCGTCACGGCGACACCGGAACCGGTGAAAGAGCGACCTGAGGTCACCATCGAGTGGTGGACCGATCCTGCTTTCAACACGGCGCCGCGGTGCGAGACCTGCAAGAACCCCGGCGATTTTGAGAAGTTGGCCATCGCCGAATATGTCAAAGACAATCCGAACGTCACCGTCAACGTTCAGGTGCTCGACTGGGGCGACCTGCCCAAGGAACGATCTGAAAGGCGCGGCGGTCTTCCTGGCAGCAGATGCCTCGCAGTACATCACCGGCCAGAACCTGGTGGTGGATGGTGGGTGGACCGCCTGGTGAGGAGCGATCGCCGCACGCAGGCGCGCCTGCGTGCGGCGACTTCTAGCGGACAAACCAG
>MNXL01000302.1 GCA_001871755.1 Anaerolineae bacterium CG2_30_64_16 | reverse complement strand
ACGGCACCCCCTGCCAGCGCCAGTTGTCAATGGTGAAGCGGAGCGCGGCGTAGGTCTCGGTCTGCGAGCCGGGGGCGACACCGGGTTCGTCCCGGTAGTCGCGATACTGCGCCCGCACCGTGTTGCGCGCGACCTCGCCCGCCCGGATCGGTCGCACCGCCTTCAGCAGTTTGACTTTCTCTTCCCGCAGCGCCTCGGTGTCGAACGAGGCCGGCGCTTCCATAGCCACCAGCGACAACAACTGCAGGATGTGGTTCTGGAACATGTCGCGCACCGCGCCGACACTGTCGTAGTAGCCCGCGCGGCTCCCGACGCCGACGGTCTCGGCCACGGTGATCTGCACGTGATCCACGTAGTTGCGGTTCCACAGCGGCTCGTAAATGGTGTTGGCAAAACGTGAGACCAGGATGTTCTGGACCGTCTCTTTGCCCAGGTAGTGGTCGATGCGGTAGATCTGACGCTCGTCGAGCGCCTGGTGGATCGCCTGGTTGAGCGCCCGCGCTGAGGCTTCGTCGTGGCCGAATGGCTTCTCGATGACCACGCGGCGCCAGCCCGCATCTTCTGAGGCCAGGCCGGCCTGGCCCAGGTTGGCGATGATGTCGGCGTAAAAGCGCGGCGGGGTCGCCAGGTAGAAGAGCCGGTCGGCGGGGCCGGCTTCCAACTGTCCCAGGATGTCCGCCAACTGCGCGAACGCGGCCGGGTCGGTGAAGTTGCCGGACAGGTAAGTCAGGCGCGGCGCGAAGGCGGCCCACTCGCTGTCGGCGAACTTGAAACCGGCGAATTGATCAGCGCCCGCGCGGGCGGCCGCGCGGAAGTCGTCCGTGCTCCACGGCCGCGTGGCGAAGCCGATGATGCGGAAGTCGGCCGGCAGCCGGCCCTTGCGGAACAGGCTGAAAAGCGCCGGGATCAGCTTGCGCTGGGACAGGTCACCCGAGGCGCCGAAGATGATGAGGGATGTGGACATGTCTGGTTGTTCCTTTGGTATGCGTGGTGCGTGGTGCGTGGTGCGTGGTGCGTGGTGCGTGCTGCGTGCTGCTCACGTTTCACTCTTCACGGGTCACGGATCACGGGTCACGGGTCACGCTTCACGCTTCACGGGTCACGGATCACGGGTCACGGGTCACGCTTCACGCTTCACGCTTCACGCTTCACGGGTCACGCTTCACGGGTCACGAAACTTTCTTTACCGCATGCCCGCCGAACTGATTGCGCAGTGCGGCCAGCAGCTTGTCGGCAAACGGGGCCTCTTCACGGGAGCGCAGGCGGCGCTGTAACGCCAGCGTGATCACCGGCGCGGCCACGTTCAGGTCCACGGCCTCGAAGACGGTCCAGCGGCCCTCGCCTGAATCCGGCACCCAGGCCTTGACGTCGGTCAGGTTCTCGTCTTCAGCCAGCGCATTGGCCGTCAGGTCGAGCAGCCAGGAGCGGACGACGCTGCCGGTGCGCCAGATCTCGGCGATCTGGCTCAGGCTGAGGTCAAATTGCTTTTTGGCCTTCATGATCTCGAAGCCCTCGGCGTAGGCCTGCATCAGGCCGTACTCGATGCCGTTGTGGATCATCTTGACGAAATGCCCGGCGCCGGCCGGTCCAACGCGGCCCCAGCCCTTGGCGGCCGCGGGCGCCAGCGTCTCCAGGATGGGACGCACCCCCTCGACGGCCTGCTCGTCTCCGCCGACCATCATACTATAACCCTCGGCCAGCCCCCAGACGCCGCCGCTGGTGCCGACGTCCACGAAGTGCAGCCCGCGCGCCTTGAGCGCAGCCGCCCGCCGTACCGAGTCCTTGTAGTTGCTGTTGCCGCCGTCGATGATCGTGTCGCCGGGGGCGAAGCGGTCGGCCAGGGCATTGATCGTGGCCTCGGTCGGGGCGCCGGAGGGCACCATCACCCAGGCGACGCGGGGCGTCGGCAGCTTCTCAGCCACCTCGTCTAGGGTGTGTGCGCCCAGGGCGCCGGCCGTTTCCGCGGCCTGGATGGCCGCTTCGTTGAGGTCATAGGCGACCACCTGGTGGCCGCCGCGCAGCAAGCGGGTCGCCATGTTGGCGCCCATCTTGCCCAAACCGATCATAGCGATTTTCATCTGTTTGAAGTCCTTTCGTCTGCGTGACGTTTGAAATCCGGATCAGTGACGACGATGAAGTTGTCGCTGCCGTAGATGTTGTGGACACACGCATCTGCGCTGCTGTCGTTGATCCACTGGCGGTGGTCCTGGAAATACCGGAACTGGTAGGCCCGCCGCGGTTCCAGATCCACCGTGATGGTCCACACGCCCGAGCCGTTGTGGCTGAAAGGGTGCGACTGGGTGTCCCAGTTGTTGAAATCGCCCACCAGCGCAATACAGTCGGCCCAGATGGTGTCCGGCAAAGTGAAGGTAACCCGGGCCACGGCCCTGCCTTCCACCTCAACGAATGTTTTGTGGATCATCGGTGCCACCCCTATGTTGTCGCCTGGGCCACCATCAGGGCTTGCGCCACGGCTGGCAAGGTAAGCGGGTCATCTACGATCCAGCGCTCATCCAGAAGACCGCCCGCGTGCAGCGCGGCCTGGGTGAACGGCGTGCTGACGGCGATGACGTGCATGCCGGCCGCCAGGGCCGCCTTGACGCCGGTGGGCGAGTCCTCGATCACCAGGCACTCCTGCGGGGAGACGCCCAGCTCACGCGCGACCAGCAGGTAGATCTCCGGGTTGGGCTTGCCGTGCTCCACGTCATCACGGCTGGCGACGAAATCGAACTCGCCCATCAGATCCAGGATGCCCAGCACGCGCTGCACCTGGGGGCAGTAGGACATCGTTGCGAGACCCACCTTACAGCCTGCCTGCCGCGCCGCGTGCAGCAGATTCACGTTGTGCGGCCACTGGTTGCGCCGGAGCGCCTCGGGGTCGGCCAGGATGGCCTCGTAGTGGCGCAACCGGAGCTGGATGTATGCCTGCCACGGCGTGCCGACACCGAACTCAGCCATGCGCGCCCCGGCGGCCTGGGCCAGCCCGAAGCGCTCGACCAACGCCGTCGCTACCTCGTTGCGAGAGAGGCCGACGACGTCCCGGAAGGCGGCCATAACCACATCCTCCGTCACGGCATCCGGCCGTAACTCCGCCGCGGCGTGGGCGTAAGAGATGGCTTTCAGGCGCTCGGTCTGCACCAGCGTGCCGTCCAGGTCGAAGATCATGGCTCGAATCATGTTTGGCTCTCTGTTGAATCGTACTGCGACTAATGTCTGGACGGGGCGTAGCCCGAATTTCTTACCTGTGATCTCTCTCGAAAATCATCAGGGCCTCCGAAGATCAAGATCGGAAGCCCTGATCGTGAATTCCCCTCGCGTTGTCAGTCGGGCAGTACGAACGTCTGGCCCGGATAAATCAGGCTCGGATTTGCGCCGATGATGGCCTGGTTGAGCGCATAGAGCTCAGGCCAGCGCGCCGCATCACCGAACTGCTCACGGGCGATCTGGGAGAGCGAGTCGCCCGGCGTGACCACATACGTCCTGGCCCCCGTCACCGGCAACGTCCCCGGCGCGCCAGCCCCCCTCACGACCGGGAAGCCGTCTACCTCGTCGTTGTGGAACCAGATGAACTCGTTGGAGGCGTGCATGGCACCCGCCGAGTCGAAACGGGGGTTGGCCACGCTCCACTTGCCGTCCGCCCAGCGCACTTCGGTGGCGAAGACCGGCGCCACGCCGAACTCCCCGCCCGCCATCGGTGGCATCGGCATGCCCGGATAGGCGTAGTAGATGTCGGGATCCTCCTGCTCGAACTTGTCCTTGCCCGTGTCCTTGGGCGGCGCCGACTGCTGCAGGCCGCTCAGGTTGACCGCGCTCTCCCAGAACCCGGTAAAGATCGCCTCGACCTTGCCCTGATCCACGGTATCCCCGCCGAAGAGCTTCAGGCTGTTCAGCGCGCCCATGATGACGGCCACGTTGTCAATGGTGTAGCTGCTCTGGCTGCTGAAGACGCCGTGAGCCGGATCGTACTCGGCGGCCAGGCCGTTGAACACGTCAGCGGCGGCCGTGCGGTACTTGGCGTTGTTGGTCAGGCGATAGGCCTCCAGCAGGCCACGGATGGCGAAGGCCTTGCGGGTGGCGTCATCCTTGTTGGCGCCGATGAGGACGTCACCGTACTGGCCGGCCAGGGTGAGCGCCTGGGCCCGGTTGGCGGCGTTGGCCGTGTTGGCCGCGTACCAGGCCAGCGCCTGGGCCGCCAACGAGTACTCCTCGGTGTCGGCCGGCTGGCGGGATGCCAGGGCGCCGAAGAGCATATCCGCAGCCCCGCGGAACATGGCGGCCCCGTTCGGGTCAGCGTAGCGGTTGCTGGCGCTGTGCGGCATGGTCGGCGCCGATAGGGTTCCGGCGAGATCGCTCAGAGCTTCGAGCATCACCCACTGACCGCCCCAATCCACCGCGCCGTCGCTGTTGGCGATCAAGCCCTGGCCGTTTTTGAGCATCTGCAGGGCGTGCTGCGCCTGCATCTTGGCCTCGGCTGTGACCACCAGGCCCACGAAGCGCCATTGGGCGCCGAAGTTGTCGGCCGGCGTGCCGAAGTGGCTGTCCACGTGGAACTGCTTGGCCCACTCGATCTCCTTGATGATCGTCCAGCCCATTGCCCGGCTGGTGACGTTCTTGTCGAACGTCGCCGGGTTCCAGCGCATGGTGCCGAAGTCCATCATGGTCATGTCGATCGGTTGGATGAAGTGCGGGTCGCCGCTGGCGTAGATCGTGCTGAGCAGGGCCGCGTTCATGGGCGGTGTGGCCGTATCCCCATCGTTCGGGTTGGCGTCCGCCATCTGGACCATCTGTTGGATCATGTCCATGTCGGGCATGAAGGTATCGCCCAGGCCGGAGATCATGGTCAGGTTGCCCATGTTGTAGCGCGAGTACCAGTAGCCTTCTTCTTCGGCCGCGGTACCATCGAAGTTCGGATTGCCGCCAGCCAGGGTAGGCTCCTGGGCCAGGGCAACCGACGGGATGAGCAGGCTCAAGACGATGAGCAAGCTCCACATCAGGTTGAGTTTTCGCATTTCGTTCGCTCCTTGTGGTTGATTGACGGGTGTGACTTCGACCGGTCTTGATCCTGTAGACGCACCGGAGAGGGCGTGTCTTACCTGTGAGTTGGCTCCAGGCTGGCGGTGAGCGCCTGCTTGTCGGCCAACAGCTTCTCCTGTTTGGCCGCGACGCTGGCCAGCAGCGTCTCGAAGGACTTGGCGAAAGCCGCTACGCCGTCGGCTTGCAGTTTGTCGGCGATGGTCTTCTCGAATTCGTTCCTGTAGTTTCGTACTGCCCTGAAAATAACTTGCTGTGGCCGGTCTCCGACCGAGCCACCGGCATTTTCATGCCCCGTGGCGTCGCGCGCGGCATGAGGAACTGCCCTGAAAACCGTTGGGCTACAGGGTGGGTTGGCAACCCGCCCTATATTTTCATCCACCGCGGCGCGGCGCCGCGACATGGGTATCGGCGGGTGCGGTTCAAGGTTTTGCATCGGCATGCGCATGTTGTGCCATGTGTCTCGCGCGTCGCCTGTCATTCTGAGTTACCCATCCCGCGGCGCGGGATG
>MNXL01000073.1 GCA_001871755.1 Anaerolineae bacterium CG2_30_64_16 | reverse complement strand
CGCTATAGTATTACCCCGCGACATTTGCGTTGATCGCGAGAATCTTCCT
Source organism: Anaerolineae bacterium CG2_30_64_16 (assembly GCA_001871755.1). Classification (GTDB taxonomy): domain Bacteria; phylum Chloroflexota; class Anaerolineae; order CG2-30-64-16; family CG2-30-64-16; genus CG2-30-64-16. The sequence continues at coordinate 8,922 of MNXL01000073.1, read as the reverse complement.
TACCACGAAGACACCAAGACACAAAGCCTTTGAGACCTTCGTGTTTTTGTGCCTTTGTGGTGATAGGTTCGGTTGCGGCCGGAGGCCGCGCTATGTTTGTATCACAAAAGAGAGCCGGGGTCAAGAGCCTCAAGGGAACCGGCGCGGGACCGCGTCGGGCTTGTGGCCTGCCGCGCAAAACGTGCGCGGTCAATGTGATGAACATCATAGACGTTGGGCTCTTCCTGCGTTATTCTTATTGCAACTAATTCGCAATAATAGAAATGAGGGACAACAAGATGAACGGCCTGGTCGCGCAAGCTACGGCGACATTGCAGGAAAGCGGCGGGCGGATGACGACCCAACGGCGGATCATCCTCGAAGCGCTGGAGGCGCTGGGCGCGCAAGGCGAGCACCCGAACGCCGAACAAGTCTATGAAGTGGTGCGCCGGCAGAACGACGCCATCCACACATCGACCGTGTATCGCACGTTGGGCTGGCTGGCAGAGGCCGGGTTGGTCAACGCCCAGTACCTGGACCCCGGGGGTGGCGACCGCTGTGAGCACTTCGAGTCCACCCTGCCCGCCACACACTACCACTTCGTTTGTGTGAGATGCGGCCAGATCGTCGAGTTCGAGTGCCCCCCTATCGAGCAGGTCAGAACCCAGTTCATTCAACAACATGGTGGCAGCATCGAGCGCGTCTCCCTGACCCTCCACGGGTTATGTGAGGCGTGCCGGAAGACGGAAGCTGGATGCTAGAAGCTGGATGCTGGATATTGGATACTGGATACTGGAAGCTGGCTACCATAAGGAGCAATTTGTGAGTGGAGCTAACGTCGTTGAAGAACTGCCATCCTTGAGCGGACTGCCGACGGGCGGGCAGGGCTTCGTCCACACCCTGCGTGGGGGGCATGGGTTTTGCAGCCGGATGGCGAATCTAGGGTTCACGACCGGCGCGGCGGTCACCGTGGTCCAAAACATCGGCCGCGGGCCAATGCTGGTATCGGTGCGCGGCACGCTGGTCGCGCTGGGCCGGGCCGAGGCCGCGAAGGTGGTGGTGAAGACTATACTTGACAAGGTGAAGGGGTGACGGGGTGACAAGGTGACAAGGTGACGCATGTCCATCCCAGTCACCCGTCTACCCATCTACCAATCTACCAATCCACCCATCTACCCATCTACCCATCTACCAATCCACCCATCTACCCATCTACCAATCTACCAATCTACCAATCTACCAACTTACCAACCAACGGACCCAAAATGAGCCATTGTGATATCGCCGCCAATGAAGCGGATGACGTTCGACTCCCCGGCCAACTGACAATCGCGCTGGCGGGGCAACCCAACGTGGGCAAGTCCACGGTGTTCAATATGCTCACCGGGCTGAACCAGCACGTGGGCAACTGGCCGGGCAAGACTGTCGAACAGAAAACCGGCATCTGCCGCCACAACGGCATTAGCGTGAACCTGGTAGACCTGCCGGGCATCTATAGCCTGACGGCGAACTCCGAAGAAGAACGTATTGCACGCGATTACCTGATCCGCGAGCAGCCAGACGCGGTGATCGCCCTCGTCAGCGCCGCCTCCCTGGAGCGCAATCTTTATCTGGTAGCCGAATTACTCTCGTTGCAACTGCCACTCGTCCTCGGTCTGAACATGAGCGACGTGGCCGAACAACATGGCATCCGGGTGGAGCCCCACGTCCTGTCGGCCGCGTTGGGCGTCAAAGTGATCCCATTGGTCGCTTCGAGGAACCAGGGCGTGAAGGAGTTGATAGCGGAGGCCGTCCAGTTGGCGAGAGACCCATCGGACTGGTATCCCAACCGGCCGGCGATCCGGCCCGAACATGGGCCGATCCTGGCCACCATGCGCGACCTGGTCACCGATTACACGCCTGATCATTACGACACGGATTGGATCGCCTTGAAACTGTTGGAGGGCGACAACGAGATCACCAATCTGATGCGAGAGGCGCTACCCGAGGAGACCTGGGAGCGCGTTCACGCCCTATTGTTGGAACACGAGGACGCGTATTTGGACATCGCAGGCGGTCGTTATGAGTGGATTGGCCGCATGGTGCGCGCGGCCGTGACCCAACCCCGGGTAGGCGCCATCTCCCTCACCGGACGACTCGACAAGGTCGCCACCCATCCGCTCGGTGGCCTGGTCTTTCTTTTGGGTATATTTGGGCTGGTGTTCTGGCTGACGTACACGCTGGCAACCCCCGTGATCGACTGGCTGGGCGTCAACATCCTCGCTCCCCTAGGCGAGTGGTTGGCCAGCGCGCTGGCCAACGCCCCGGCCTGGCTTTCTGGCCTGGCCGTAAACGGCCTGATTGGAGGGGTGGGTACTGTATTGTCTTTTTTGCCGATCCTGGTGATCTTCTTCGCCGCGCTGGGCATCCTGGAGGATGTCGGCTACCTGGCCCGCGGCGCCTATGTAATGGATCGCTTCATGCACCTGATGGGGCTGCACGGCCGCTCGTTCTTGCCGCTCTTCCTGGGCTTCGGCTGCAACGTGCCCGCCATTCTGGGCAGCCGGATCATCGAGGAACGCCGCGCCCGGCTGCTGACGATCCTGCTGGCGCCGCTGGTACCCTGTGCGGCGCGCCTGGCCGTGATCACGTTCCTGGCCCCTGCCTTCTTCGGGGAAGCGGCTGTATTGGTCATGTGGGGGCTGGTAGGGCTGAACCTGCTGGCGTTAGCAGTCTTCGGTGTGCTTGTCAACCGAGTCGTATTTCGGGGAGCGCACACAGCCTTTATCATGGAGCTACCGCTCTATCACGTCCCCAACGCCCGCACGATCGGGCTGTATATGTGGAACAACACCAAGGGGTTCATCGAAAAAGCTGGCACCCTGATCCTGCTCGCGTCGATCGCCGTGTGGGCACTCTCGACGCTGCCCGGCCGCGGTGTGGACGAAAGCTGGCTGGCCGCCCTCGGTCGCGGGCTGGCCCCGGTCGGCCGCTTGATGGGCATGGGGGATTGGCGCATCATCGTGGCGTTGCTGACCAGTTTTGTCGCCAAGGAGAACACCATCGCCACCCTGGGTATTCTCTACAGCAACGGCCAGGGCACAGTGGATCTGGCCCGGCAGGTCGCGGTCATATTGGAGCCGGCCGCCCGGTTGGCTTTTTTGATAGTGCAAATGATGTTCATCCCCTGCCTGGCCACAGTAGCAGTCATCAGACAGGAGACAGTCTCCTGGCGCTGGACTTTCGCCAACATCCTGATGATGCTGGGGCTCTCGATGGGCGTGGGGATCGCGGTATATCAGATCGGGCGGTTGCTGTGAGAGAGCAGGCTTACGAAGTGGCAGGGGAACGAGGTCCTTTGCTGACCAGGATGTTCCAGCTCCTGGGCGAAGGCGGCATCCACTCGACGGCCGAACTGGCGCGACGGCTGGGGGTGAGCGAGGCGTTGATGGCGGTGATGGCGGAGGATCTGGCCCGTCGCGGCTACCTCGAACTGCTGCCCGGCGGATGTGCGCCCGCGTGCGATGGGTGTCCGCTCTCTAGCAGTTGCGCCATGCCCGGCGAGCCGGTCACCGCGGCCCGCACCTTTGCGCTGACCGCAAAAGGCCGCCGGGTTGCCGGCTGAGCGCCGGAGGCCGATGCGCTGCTTGGGACTTACCAGAGGCGCTCAAGAGATGCAAATGATGTCTATCGAGACCTATGATAACCAGCTTCCCCCTCCTCAGCCACCACCAGAAACAGCCAATACATAAAGATCAGCAAGACGGCGAACAGCCCGGTCACGCCCCATGCGCGCCAGTGGTGGAGCGGGTGCAACAGGCGCGCCAGGATATCCCCCAGGAGCGCGACCGGATCAGCCAGCACGTCCCAACTGTTCCAGCGCCGGAAACGCCCCAGGTAGACCCCGAAACCGGTCAGGCACAGCATGACCAGGACGAAAAGCCGGCTCCACCAGGGCCCGGCCCATCGAGCAACCTGCGCCTGAACCCAACGCAACGAGACAAACCCGAGCGCCAGCCCACACATGGCGAAGGCAAACAGCAGCACTGCATCGTAGAGCACGGGCGCCCCCTGGCGCTCGCGCAGATGGATGATGTCCGTGATGAGATAGGGCGCGTTGGGCAGGAACAGCAGCCAGGCCGGCAGCCAAAGCACGCTGGCGAGCCGGAACCGGCCGCCGGGTCGCGTGGCGAGATAGGCCAGAACGAGCGGCGCCCAGGCAAGCAGCAAATTCCACAGCAGGAAGACGTAGGTCGGCTCGCCGGTATAGATCACGCGCGCGGCCAGCAAGGCCACTGGCATGCTGGAGATGATCAGTAGCCTGATGACCGTCCAGGTCGTGCGGTCGTTGTCCATGCAGACCTCACCCCGATCGGCTGGGGCGCACCAGCGAAATCCCCATCACCATGCCGATGATGAACGAGATCAGCATCAAGATCACCGTGCTATCCATGTCCACAACCACCCTCCTCGCCTTTCATCGCCATGACTCCGCGTAGGATTGCCGTCAGCATACTGCATGGGACGTGCGCTTTCAACCCTCTACGCGCGCCAAACACCGCACTCAGGTGCTTGACAGATCACTCCGCTGAGGGCACAATGGACGCCATGACATCCCTCTTGAATCTATTGATCGTCGAAGATAACGCCCGGCTGCGGCCCGCGCTATGTGAAGGGCTGGAGGCCACCGGCGAAGTGGTCGTGGTTCACGACTGCGACAGCGGCGAGGCGGCGTTGGAATACTGCCTGCAGGACGCGCCCGACGCGATCCTGATGGACGTGCAGCTTGCCGGCCAGATGAACGGCATCGAGGCCGCGGTCGCCATCCGCCGCGAGTTCCCGCGCCTGCCGGTGGTCTTCTACTCCATCCAGGATGATGACGCCTACTTCCGCGACTTCCGGGAAGCCGGCATCCTCACCCACTTTGCCTATGTCCGCAAATCGAACTACCTGCTGCCGGTGATGCTCGTGCCCCTGATCCGCGACGCCATCACGGGGCGCAGCTTCATCGACCCGGACATCGCCGCGCGCGTGCACGAGGTGCGCCGGAAGGATGCGAACAACCCGCTGGCATTGCTGGAGCCCAATGAGCAGGTGGTGGCGCGCATGATGGCTGAGGGTCTGACCAACGAGCAAATCGCGGAACGGCTTGGGTTCCAGGATAAACGCACCATCAGCCGGGTCAACGGCCAGATCTACGCCGCCTGGGACCTGAAGCACACCGCGGCCGACGAGAAGATCGCCCGCACCCGGGCGACCATCATCGCGCTCACGCGGCAGCTCATCCACTGGGATGACGAGGGCCACGCCTACGTCTTGGACGACCGGGACGAGTGGATACCATGGACAAAATGCGCGACTGGGCGTTGATCGCGGTCTCGTTGTTCAACACGATTCTGCTCCTATGGCTGGGCTTTATCGTGTGGTTCAACGCGGAGCAGCGGAGTTGGGGCATCGCGCTCACCGGCGGGGGCTTCATCCTGGGCAGCCTCTTCTTCGTCAGCCACTCGGCGCTCCTGTTGAGCGAAACCTTGACCTTCAGCCGCAGCAACACCTTGTGGCTGGCCGCCGGCATGGCGCCCGCGGTTGCCCTGCCGTTTGTCTGGTATGTCGTGCTGCTCTGGGTCTCTGGCGACTGGAGCGGCAGCGGCGACGAGTTGCGGAGGCGACATCGGAAGTGGCTTTGGCTGGTCACCGCGCTCCTGGTCTGCGGGTTTTCCGGGTTGATCCTGTTGGGCATCCCCCATATTCCACCGCTGATGGCCTTGACGCCCTACATCTGGCCGTGGCGGGAGGCGATCAAGACGCCGGTCATGGGCATCCCGCTGGTGGTCATCGGTTACCCGTTGTACGTGCTGCTGTGTGTCCTGCTGTCGTTGGACGCGCTCCGCCGCCCCGGCGTGACCGAACGGGTGATGGGGGACATCGCGCGCCGCCGGGCCAGGCCGTGGCTGATCGCCGCATCCCTGCTCATGCTCGTAGTCGGCATCCTGATAGCCGCGGTGGTGGTCTGGACGATCACCAACACGCGCGTGGGCGGCTACTACGTGATCTACGGGGAAACGCTGGACGTAATCGCCGCGTATGATCTCGTGATCTCCCTGCTGATCGCCGGCGTCGTTCTCTCGTTGGGGCAGGCCATGACCGCCTACGAGTTGTTCACGGGCAAGGCATTGCCGCGGCAGGGCCTGGCCCGCCAGTGGAAGCGCGCGGTACTGCTGGCGGCAAGCTACGGCGGCTTGATGGGCGGCGCGCTGATCTGGGGGTTGCGGCCGATCTACGCGGTGCTCCTGACCGCGCTGCTGATGACCACCTTCCTTGCGCTGCTAAGCTGGCGGTCATACGTGGAGTGGGAGCAGGCCATGCGCCAGTTGCGGCCGTTTGTGACCAGCCAACACCTGTACGATGTCCTGCTCACGGCCCCGGACGCGCGCGAAAACTCGCCCGCCCCATTCCAGACCCTCTGCAGCACACTGCTCGACACGACGCTGGCTTATCTTGTCCCGGCCGGCCCGTTGGCGGCGTTCGTCGCGCCGCAGAGCGTCCCGGCCGACCGCTCCAGCCCGTCCATCAGCTCACTGCTGGAGCAGCAGCCAGAGACCACCCGCCTGATTACGGCGATCGATCCGGCAGCCTACGGCGGCGCGCTCTGGGCGATCCCACTCTGGGGGGACCGCGGCCTGACGGGCGTGCTGCTGGTGGGGCCGCGCCGCGGCGATGGCCTGTACACGCAGGAGGAGATCGAGATCGCGCGCGCGACGGGGGAGCGATTGATCGACACAGCCGCGGGCATCGCGCTCTCCCGACGCTTGATGCAACTCCAGCGCCAACGGATGGCGAGCACCCAGATCCTCGACCAGCGCGCGCGCCGCGTGCTGCACGATGAAGTATTGCCGCTCATCCACACGGCCCTGTTGTCGCTGTCCGCCGGCAAACCCACCGATGTGGCCTTCAAACAGCTCTCGGATGCCCACCAGGAGATCTCCAACTTACTGCGCGACCTGCCGGCCGCCACCACGCCGGATATCGTCCGGCTCGGTCTCGTGCCGGCAGTCCGCAAAATGGTGAACGCCGAATTCGCCTCCGCGTTCGACTCGGTCGCCTGGCAAATCGAGGAAACCGTCGAATCGCAGACCGCGCGGCTGGACCCCCTGGCGGCCGAAACGCTGTATTACGCCACCCGCGAGTTAGTGCGCAACGCGGCCAAGTACGGCCGTCCTCTGGATAGAACGGCCGAATTTCGCTTGACGATCTCTGCCAGAGCCGCGGACAACAGTCTCCAACTCATCATTCAGGACAATGGGGTGGGGATGAGTGATGTGAGCAGGAGCGGACAGGGGTTGGCGCTACACAGCACATTGATGGCCATCGCCGGCGGCTCGCTGTCGTTGAAGTCGATCCCGGGGCAGATGACTCGGGCCGAACTGCTCATGCCATTGGGGAACCTGTGGCAGGGTAAATCAGCGCGACAGGAGCTGTCGCTGAGCGGTGCAAATGCGGGTACGCCGGAAAAGCCGTCAGGCTACGAGCCAATCAGCTCCGCCTCGACCAACGCTCGCTCCAGCAAGTCCGCCACGCCCAACTCAGCGGACCAGCGCTGCAAGTAGGCGAGGTATCTTCTCAATTCTTTGGGGAATCGCTCGCCGTGGCCGGTCTTCTGACCGAGCCACCGTGGCGTACGCCATACGCAGTATGCCCCTACCTCGGCAACAGCGTCAACGGATCGGTCAGCATCCCGAAATCGCGGATCTCGAAGTGCAGGTGCGGACCGGTGACGTTGCCGTTGGCGCCGGTGACGCCGATCACCTGCCCCTTGCCCACCACCTGCCCCTGCTCCACGTAGATGTCGCTGAGGTGGGCGTAGAGGGTCAGATAGTCGTTGCCGTGATCGATCACCACCCGGAAGCCGTACCCTACCTTGCTCCAACCGGCCTGAACCACCGTGCCGCGGTCCGCGGCCTTGACCTGCGTGCCCACCGGCGCCGCGATGTCCAGCGCCCAGTGTCCGGGATGCGCGGATTGCGAGATGGGGCCAACCACCGGCCAGATGAACTGCCCGTCGCCGTAGGGCCAGTCCGGGAACGCGGTGGACGCCCAGGTGTCTGCGGCGAAACTGATCGCCTGGTGCGCGGGGCGAACCCGCGCCGCGGGCCGGGCGCCGGGGAGCAGCACCCGCTGGCGGGGCGCCGCCGTGTAGGGGGGGCTGGTGAAGCCGTTCCAGGACTCGTCGACAATGGCTTCAACCGAAAGGTCGTGGCTGGCCGCGATGCCGGCCAGCGTGTCGCCGGGGGTCACGGTGTAGCAGAGGTCTGCCAGGGCCGGCACGGTGATCGTCTGGCCCGGAACCAGCGTCTCGGCGTCCGCGCCGGTCGGGGTGGTGGTGCACGCCATGGTGTCCAGATCGCGGCCGAAGTCGAGCGCCAGCGACCACAAGGTGTCGCCGGGCTGGACGACGTAGGCGAAGCGCTCGATGCTGGCGTGCAGGACGTTGCTGCCGGCCGCCTTGGCGGCCAGGGGGAAGAAGGTGAACCCACCGTGGCGTGCGGCTTCCGGCGTCATGGCCCAGGCCTGGCGAGCCGTCAAAATGACGGGCGTGGCAGTGGGCCGCGGGGTCGGGGTGGTGATGACCGGTGTGGCGCGCTGGGCCGAGGCCGCGCCGGTCCAGGCCACGACCAGGGTCAAGGCCAGGGTCAAGGCTGAGGCTAAGGCTGAGATGGCGAATCTGTGCGAACGCATTGACATCTACCGGCGTGCTCCGAAACGATATGGGGGTATGCCAAGTCGGTTGATATTGTGCATGGAATGCTCGCCTCATCACGTATTGCGTATTGCATAGCCGACCACGCACCACGTACAATGAGGAGGACGCACCCAACTGATATGGAATACCTCCAAACGATATCTCCTACGAACCGTATCCTCTCAATAATCCGGGGTGGCTGTGGCCGGTCTCCTGACCGAGCC
>MNXL01000269.1:354-5675 GCA_001871755.1 Anaerolineae bacterium CG2_30_64_16 | reverse complement strand
TCGGTGGTCTACAACATGAGCCAGGGGCAAATCGACGTGGTCATGGGCCGGCGCTTCGACCGCGCCCACACGTTCCACCTGGGACTCGGGGCGCCGTAGAGCGACCTCAAGACTATCCACGTGTCCTATCTGCCAATGCCCCAGTTGGTCGATGCAATTGGGGCGTGTAATCACCAATCGTTTTGCCTTGCGCGCAGCCTCGGTTCGCGGTATACTCGGGTTACTGGAGCCGTCACCGTGCCACACCCGTTCGCCGCATCCCAACACGCCGACCGTCGCTTTGACCGTCTCGAACTCCCCGGTGAGACGGTGACTTCCCGCGAGTTCATCGCGTGCGCCTTCGTCGACTGTCGCTTCCCCGAGACAACGTTCGACACCTGCCGCTTCGTGGACTGTACTTTTCGCGGCTGCGACCTGAGCATGGCGCGCGTCCCTAACTGCGCGTTCACGGAGACCGTGTTCGAGAATTGCCGGCTGGCCGGCGTGAACTGGGCCGAGGCCGCGTGGCGCAAGGGCCGGCTGCTGGAGGCGATCCGCTTTCAGGGCTGCGCGCTCAACCACGGCACCTTCATCGGGCTCTCTTTGCCAGAACTGAAGGTGATCGATTGCGCGACCCGCGACGTGGACTTCCGCGAGGCTGATCTGTCTCGCGCCAGCTTCTCCGGGACCGACCTGGCCGAAAGCCTGTTCCAGCACACGAATCTGACCGGCGCGGACCTGAGCCGCGCCCGGAACTATGCGATCAACCCCGCGCTGAACACGCTCACGGGCGCCAGGTTTGCCCTGCCCGAGGCGATGGCGCTGCTCTACAGCATGGACATCGAGCTGGTGGAGTAAAGGGCGTGAACGCTGACCCGACGGGTGGAGTGGAAAGAGGGAATCTGAATGGTGGCGAAGCTACGTGATCCCGTGAGCGGATTGACGCACCTCGGCGCGGCCGTTGCGGCTGCGCTGGGCCTGGCCGGGCTGTTGTATCTCGGCCGCGGGGACGTCGCGAAGGAGATCTCGCTGCTGATCTACGGGGTCAGCCTGATCCTGATGTTCGCGGCCAGCGCGACCTATCACCTGGTCAACTCCGGCCCCCGCGTCCTGCGCATTCTGCGAAAACTCGATCACTCGGCCATCTATCTGCTGATCGCTGGCGCCTACACGCCGATCTGCCTCCACTTCTTCGCCGGCTTCTGGCGCTGGGGGATGTTGGGCATCATCTGGCTCATGGCCGTGACCGGGATCGGCGTCAAGCTGTTCATCATCAATGCGCCCCGCTGGCTGACGGCCGGCGTCTACCTGCTCATGGGCTGGCTGTCGATCGCGGCGATCAGGGAGATGCTGCGGGCGATCCCCGCGGCCGCCTTGGTTTGGCTGGCGGTTGGCGGCCTCTTCTTCACCTTTGGCGCGATCGTGTACATCTTGAAGAAACCCGACCTCTATCCGGGCGTGTTCGGGTTTCACGAGGTCTGGCATATCTTCGTGATCTTGGGTTGCTTGAGCCACTTCATCGTCATCGCGGCGTTCGTCGCGCCCGATGTCGCGCCGTTTTGAGGTTAGAGATCACTGCGTGATGAACGGCAGGTGCACGATGCTGCCGATATACACCCGGCCGACCTCCAGCGGCCCGGGGTTATTGTCCAGGTCGTACATCTGCACCCGCCAGTAGAAGGTCCCCTTGCCCAGATCGTGCGTCGGCGTGAAACGCGTGTTGTCGGTGGTCGCGCTGGATGCCCGGTTGAACAGCTCATTGTCCGCGATCTGGAACTTGTAGTACGCGGCGCCGGCCAGGGGTGTCCACTCGAAACTGGGTGTCCGGGGGATGACGCCCCCTTGCTCTGGCCAGAGCAGCGTCGGCGGCAGATACTCTTTGTAGAACCGTTGGGTCGGACTGTAGGTCCCCAGGTGGTTGTCCGCGTCCAGGATGCCGACCCGCCAATGCCAGGTGCCGTCGGCCAGGCTGAACCCCTTTTTTTGAGTGTACGACGTAGCCTCGGTGTCGTAGGTCTTGGCGTTGCTGAAGCTGGGGTCGCGCGCGATCTGCACGCGATAGCGCGGCGCGGCCAGCCGCGGCTGCACGGTCGGCGTGAGCACACTCGCCCAGGTGAAGGTCGGCTGCGCCACGGTCGAGGCGTCGTTGATCGGGCTGAGCGGGATCGGCCAGAGCGAGCTCTTCACGAAGGACAGGATCGGGGTCCAATGTCCCTCGATGGCGTAGGCCCGGCGCATCGCGACGCGCCAGTAGTAGGTGCCGTCTTGTAGCGCGCTGGTAGGCGTGTAGCTAGTGCCGTCGATCCGCTTGTTGATCAGCGGGCTGCTGAAGTTGGCGTCGTTGTCGACCTGCAGGGTGTATCCCGCGGCGCCCTCCACGCGGTCCCAACTGAAGGTGGGGGTCATCTGGGCCAGGTCACCAGTGGACAACGTGGGCCGACCGACCTGGAGGCTGTCGAGTTTGAACCGCATGGCCGGGGACCAGGGACCATAGTCGAAGTGAGACGCCGTGTTGTCGTAGCGCTCGTGGCGGATGCGCACCCGCCAGTAATAGCTTTCATTGTCTTCGTAGGCGTTTTTAGACTGGAACGCAGCCGGCAGCAGCGCGAAATAGCTCCAGGTGTTGCTCTCGTAGGTCTCCCACGTCTCGACGAGCTGCGTGAAGCTGGCATCGCGTGCCACCTGCACCTGGTAGCCGTCCACCGAATCGGCATACGGCATCCGCCAGCGCAGCGCGGGCATGTTGTAGAGGACGATCGGGTTGGAGAAGGGCGTGTCGAACGGGTAGAGCGGCATGAGCATATCGGAGACGAAGGCCGGGCTGTCCAACGGGTTGCTCTGTTCCGGCACGCTGTCGCGCACGCCGTCGGCCGCGCTGGCGCCCGTGCTGAAGATCGTGAGCGCCACGCTGCCGGCAAAATCCGGGTCCGCGGAGCCGATGGCCGTGTAGGGCAGGAGCAGTTGCACCGCGCGGGGACCGGCCTCGTACCACACATCCCCGCCGATGTCGGCCAGCGTCTGGGGCGGATCCCAGCCACCTCCATTCCAGCGATAGAAGGACGCGTTGGCCGCGCTGAAGCCATCCCCGACATCTCTGTTGACATAAAGCACATACTCGGGCCGGTAGAGCGGGTCTGTACTGATCGGTTTGCCGCGCGGATCGCTCCCCGCGCCGGAGCCCTCCTGGTGGTCGGTGTCGAAGTAGAGGCCGTAGAGCAGCGCGTCCGCGGCCGTGGCGGCCGATTCGAACGCGATGACCCAGTTGTAGTTGCCGGTGTAGGTCCGGTCCAGCATGACGTGCAGCGCGTCCAGGTCGTAGCCGCCCACCGGTTCTGCGGGGCTGGCCGCGACAAAGGTATCGGTGGGGGTGTACGCTACCGTGTACGACAGGATGGTGGAGGGCGCGGGCGGCGGCGCCAGATCGTATTTGTTGCCAGCGATCACGTCCACCGACAGGTTGAAGTGGCGCACCTCGCTCCAGGCCCCAAGCGGGCTCTCACTCCGCACACGCCACCAATAGGTCCCGAATGGCATCGGCTGGCGCTGGCCTTGCCAGGGCACGTAGTTGACGAACTCGGTCTCCGCCCAATCCACGACATCGGTGAAATCGCGGTTGCGGCTGACCTCGACCCGGTAGCGCGTCGCGCCGGTCAGCGGCAGCCAGCCCAAGGGCGGGGCCGCGGCCACGGCCTCGAACGCGTCCGCGGGGTAGATCGGGGTGAGCGTTGCGCTGGTGGGCAGGCTGGCCGCGGCGGGGTCGTAACGCGTGAGCCAGACCGAGTCGGTGCCCATCTGTTGACCCTGAAGGTAGGCGCGCACGCGCCAGTAGTAGAGGTGTCCGGCCACCAGCGGGGTGAACGGGTGGGCCGTGGTGGGCGCGGCCGCGTTCCCCGCGGTTTCGATGCGGAAGTTGGGGCTGGCGAAGCTCGGATCGTCGTCCACCGTCAGCTCGTAGTAGTCCGGCCCCTGTGTTCTTCCCGTGTACATGTCGTAGATATGCGCGGTGTCCCAGATGAACAGCGGCCAGGCGATCGCGCTATCGGTGTGGACCGGCAGGTTGGCCTCGTCGGCCGCGTAGTAGTAGGGCGGGTAGACCTGTGTCGGGCTGGTCTCGTAGGAGGGCCGGAACGACGTCACCTTGCTCCACGGCGTCAGGTTGCCCTGGGCGTCGATGCCACGCACGCGCCAGAAGTAGTCCCCATCGATCGTCACGTTGGACCAGCGCGGCTGAGCCCAGGCGGTCGCGTTGTAGATCTTCTCGTCGGCGATCGGGGTGTCGAACGAGGTGCTCTCGTCGATCTGGATCTCGTAACGCTCGGCGCCGGGGATGGGGGTCCAACTAAAGCAGGGATACGACATGCGGATCGAGTTGTTGCGCGGGGTGAGCAGTTGCGTCTGGAAATTCCAGCGGATGCGGAACCGCCGCACCGCGCTGAAGGGGCCGTTGTTGCCCCGGTAGTCGATGGCCTGGACCCGCCAGTAGTAGTCCTGGTCGTTGCCGAGCGCGCGCTCGGGCGTGTAGTCGGTGTTGTCGGTCAGGTAGGCGGACAGCGACGCGCCGAAGTCGGGCTGCGTGCTGATCTCCAGCCGGTACTGTTTGGCGGCTTCGACCGCGGTCCACGAGAACTGCGGCAGATAGGTCAACTCGGCCCCGTGCTCCGGGCCGATGAGCGTTGGGACCAGGTTCCAGTTGAACCGGAACGATCCCACCTGGCTTGACCCTCCGTTGTTGCCCTTGCGGTCGATCGGCGTGACGCGCCAATAGTAGACGTTGTTGGACAGGCGTTGGGTGGGGGTGTGGTGGGCCTTGATGGTGATGACGCTGTAATCGGTGCTGCTGAACGCGGGATCGGTGCTGATCTCGAAACGGTAGGAGGCGGCGCCGGGCACGGGGGTCCAGGAGAAATCTTCATGGGCGAATGCCGCGCGTTCGGCGCCATCGGGCGGGGAGAGCAAGGCCGGCACGAGCGCGCCGGCATCGGTCCAATCCTTTTCGAAGGACCAGACGTCGGAGTACGCGCCCCAGTCGCCCTCTGCATACGCTTTGACCCGCCAATAGTAGACGCCGTCGGCCAGCGCGATCTCGGGCGTGAAGCTGGTGGTGTAGGTGTCCTTGTCGACCACGGTGCTGGAGAAGCCCGCCGACATGCTGACCTGGATGTGATAGCGGCTGGCCAGGTCGACCGGCGCCCAGCGGAAGGTTGGGACCCCCAGCGGGGGATCGGTGGCGCCCGTCGTGTGTTCGCCGTCCACGGGCTGGAAGGGATCGGGCTGGTCGGCAGCGGGCTGCGCCGCGACGGGCTGCGGTGCAGCTTTGGCCGTTGTCTGGGATGGGTTCGCCG
>MNXL01000269.1:0-347 GCA_001871755.1 Anaerolineae bacterium CG2_30_64_16 | reverse complement strand
CAGCGCGCGGGCGGAGCCGGCTGTCCATGCAGCCAGCAGGCACACGGCCAGGATCAGCCCGGGGAAGCGTCGGAGAGAGACCATCAGGATTCGCCTTTCGTGTGACATCGACGGTTCAACGCGGTATAGCGCCACGCCCACATTAGCAGATGTCCCACGCGGGCGCAATAGGATATGGTGGCTATTGAAAACAAAGACCTTCGAGGTCTGCCAGACCTCGAAGGTTTGCGCGTTCGTTCACGGGCTGCCCCGCGTCAGGTTGAACGGGCCAGCAGCCCATCGTGCCTGAGGTGTCAGATGATCTTGCCGTCTACAACTCTACGCCAGTGGCACAGGATACTCTTGGG
>MNXL01000351.1 GCA_001871755.1 Anaerolineae bacterium CG2_30_64_16 | reverse complement strand
GTGTTCAAGCAGGAAGAGGGTTTCCTGTACCGAAAACTCCCTGATGGCGCCATCCCGCATCCGTTCTTCGGGGATATAGGCCTGTCCTGCTTGCAGGCGCTGCGGTACCGAGGCGTGTGTCAGGTCTTTGCCCGCGATGGTGATGGACCCGGCCGTGACTTTGCGCAGCCCGCCCAGGCACTCGGCCAGCTCGCGTTGCCCGTTGCCCGAGACGCCTGCCATGCCCACGATCTCGCCGGCGCGAATCTCCAGGTCGATGCCGCGCAGCGCCTCCGTGCCGCGATCGCCCATGGCGCGCAGCCCACGGATTTGCAGTAACGGCTCGCCTGCTTGTTGCGGCAGCGGCGCCAGTCGCTTCACTTCGCGGCCGACCATCATCTTCACCAGGTCATCACGCGTGACATCTTTGGTTGCGCACGTGCCGCTCAAGCGACCATCGCGTAGCACCGTGATACGATCGCTGATCGCCAAGACCTCGTAGAGCTTGTGCGAAATGAAAACCAGCCCGTGCCCTTCTTTGACCATGCGCTTCAACGTGGCAAACAGGTCTTTGACCTCTTGCGGGGTCAGCACGGCGGTCGGCTCGTCCAAAATAATCAAACTTGCGCCGCGATACAGCGCCTTGAGAATCTCCACGCGTTGCTGCTCGCCGACCGAAAGTTGCCACAGGTAAGCAGCCGGGTCGACCTTCAAGCCATACTCTTCCGAGAGCTCGCGCACGCGCTTGCCCACCCGGTCGAGGTCCAGCAACGGCTCGCGGGAGGACGGCAGCCCCAGTGCAATGTTCTGCGTCACCGTCAGCGTGGGCACGAGCATGAAGTGCTGGTGGATCATGCCGATGCCGGCGCGAATCGCGTCGGCCGGGGAATTGAACACCTGGGGCTTGCCGTCGATCAGAATTTCGCCCTCGTTGGGCTTGTATAGGCCATAGAGTTGGCGCATCAGTGTGCTTTTGCCCGCGCCGTTTTCGCCCAGCAAGGCGTGGACCTCGCCAGCGTTGACATCGAAGCAGATTCTGTCGTTGGCGAGGACGCCCGGGAACCGCTTGACGATGTCGCACATCTCGACGCGTTGGATGCGTTTGAGCGCCGCGGGATGAGAGACAGTCGCCATTCTTTCTCTCCTGGCCTTCATGGGCTGGTACAGACCTGACAGGTCTGGCAGACCTGTCAGGTCGTCTACTGAAATGTTACGGCTCGACGACGATGCTGCCGTTCTTGATGCCCTCGATGGCGGCTTCCGCCGCTTTTTTGACATCATCGGGCAGCGGGTACGTACTGTTGAAAGCGATCTTCAGACCACCGTTTTTGAGCTGCAGGACGAAGGTGTCGCCGCCGAGCTTGCCGTTCTTGCGGTTCTCGATCATCTGCTTCAGTATACTGCTCCAGTCGTACACCTGGCTGGCGACGACGATGTTGGGCGCCAGCGAGGCCTGGTCGGACTGGGTGCCGAACCACAGGACGTCGCCCTTTTCTTTGGCCGCGCCGATGGAGCCCACCACCGACTGCGACGAGCCGGTCAACGCGTCCGCGCCGGCCGCGATGTGGGTCTTGGCAGCTTCGGTCATCAGCGCCACGTCCGAGAAGGACCCGGTCCACGTTTTGCCGACCCGCATGCCAGGATCGACCGAGGCCACGCCCTGGACAAAGCCGTCGATGTAGGTCTTTGCATCGCCGACCTCCACCGGGCCGGTGACGCCGATCAGCTTGCTCTTGGTCAGCCTGGCCGCCAACACGCCGTTGACGTAACCGCCCTCTTGCGCGGCCGCGGTGTAGGCGTAGACATTCGGCAGGCCGAAGGTGTTGACGTCGGTGCCCCAGGCGAAGGTCGTCTTGGGGAAGTCGGGGGCGATCTCCTGGATCGACGAGCCGTATTGCGAGCCGTGGCCGATCACGATGTCGAAGCCCTTGCTGGCGTAGTCGCGCAACGCGGCCGCGGCATCCGGGACCTTGAACATGTTCTCCGAGTACTGCAGCTCCAGCGCGGACTCGCCGCCCAACTCGGCCTGCACGGCCTTGAGGGCACTCCACATCGACTGGCTGAAGGCCAGGTCGGTCGTCGCGCTGGGCATCACCACGGCGATGCGCAGTGGCTTGGCGCTAGACTGCCCACCAGTGGTAGTCGCAGTGCCGCCGCAGGCGGCCAGCAACGCGAGCACCATGACAAGAACGACCAGCATGCGAATCTTCATGCTCTCTTCTCCTTATGCTAAACGAAATAGGGTTAGTGTTCCCCTCGTTCGAAGGGCTTGTTAAGCGCGGCCGGCCCGCGCACCCGGCTCACCGTGAAGGCCAGCACCACGATGGTCAGCAGGTAGGGCAGCATGACCGCGACGTCCGAAGGGATGGCGACGCCCAGCACCTGCATCCACAACTGGAACGCGTTGACTGTGCTGAACAGCAGCGCGCCCAGCAGGATGCCCAACGGCCGCCAACCGCCGAAGTACACAAGGGCCACGGCGATGAAGCCCTGGCCCGCCGTCAGATTCTCCTGGAACAGGTTGACCAGGGCCAGCGACAGCGACGCGCCGGCCAGCCCGGCCAGCATCGAGCCCACGCAGACCGCGATGTAGCGCACCCGATCGACGCTGACGCCCAGCGAGTCAGCCGCGGCCGGAGTCTGGCCCACAGCCTTCAGCCGCAACCCCCAGGTCGTTTTTTCCAAGATGAACCAGGCCAGCGGCACCAGCAGGAACGCCGCATAAACCGGCAGGCTCTGGTCGAACAACACCTCACCGAGGGAGGGGAGATCGCTCAGCAACGGGATCCTGACCGGCTGAAAGCCCACAACGGTTTTGACCGTGCCGATGGTCGTCTTGAACAGCAGGCTGGATAGACCCAGCCCGAACATGTACAGGCCGATGCCGCTGATGCCTTGTTCGGCCTTCAAAGTGACGCTGATAAACGCCATGAGCAGCCCCATGGCCACCCCGACCAGCGCGCCGGTCAGCAGGCCCAGCCATAGGTTGCCCGTGTTCAATGCCACGAAAAAAGCCCCGTAGGCGCTCAACAGCATGATGCCATCCACGCCCAGGTTGACCACCCCGGAGATCTCCGAGATCGCTTCGCCGATGGCCGCATACAGATACGGTGTCGCCAGGCGAATGGCCGAGGTGAGGATGCCGATGAGGACTGCGCTGGTGATGATCTCGCTCATGGCTGGGCCTCCGCGTTCTTTCTCGCCAACGCGATCACCCGGCGCGTGGCCAGGCGGCGCGACCACATCTGCGAACCGACAACCAGCAGCACCACCAGGCCCAGCAAAGTATCGATCAGCGCGGAGGGCACCTGCACTGCGCGTTGCATCATGTCCGCCCCCACCAACAGGCTGCCGAAGAGCCAGGAGGCTGGGATCAAGCCGAGTGGGTGCAGGCCGCCAAACAGCGCTGCCACGATGCCCGAGAAGCCGTAGCCGCTGGTGATGCCCTCCAGCAGGCGGTGCTGCACGCCGATCACCTCGATCACACCGGCCAGCCCTGCGAACCCGCCGGCCAGCGTTAGCGATAGCGCCTGGTAGAACGGCACAGGAATGCCGGCGTATCTGGAGGCATCGGGGCTCAGGCCCACGGCGCGGATACGATAGCCGATGGTGGTGCGCCACAGGAAGACGTAGACCATGACCGCCAGCAGCACCGCAATGATGCCCCCGGAGTGCAGGAGGGTTTGGGGTACCAGCCGGCCCAGCCACACCTGCTGGGGTAACCGCTCGGATTGGGGCAGATACGTCTTGGCAGCCACGCCGGCAGGGTCAATCAGTGGGCCGCGCACCAAGAGATTCATCAATTGCAAAGCGATGGCGTTCATCATCACCGTGCTCAGGATCTCATTGACGTTCAGGCGTGCCTTGAGCACGCCGGGGATGAATCCCCAAAACGCGCCGGCCAGGAATCCCATCACCAGGGTCGCCGGAATCAGTAGCCAGCCGGGCCAGGTGCGGAATTGCAGCGAGAACCACGTAGCCATCAGCGCGCCTGCAATGATCTGCCCCTCGCCGCCGATGTTGATCATGCTGGCGCGAAACGCGATGCAGATGCCCAGACCGACTAACAGCAGCGGCGTCGCCTTGACCAGCGATTGCGTGAAGCCCGACATGCTGCCGAACACGCCCCTGACCATGGTGGCGTATGCTGCCAGAGGGTTGGCGCCCAGCAGCAGCAGCATGATGGCTCCTACCAGCAACGCAACCAGGATTGCCAACAGCGGGGATGCGGCTCTGAGCAGGAGCCCCTGCCAGTCGAACACTGGCTTGCGCGTGGGGCGCAGGGTGTCACTGGCCGAGTCTGGCGGCATGGCCTATCTCCCAAGATTGATGCGACGCATGAGCGGTTATGGAGCAAGTGGCAAGAACATTCTCACCGCCAACTCCCCAACACCTTCATATAATTCGCACGCTCGAACGCGGCAGGTTCGGCGGTGGAGCGCTGGCTCAGGCTGCCCTGCATCATGTGGATGGAGTTGTACTCGCGCGCCTCCATCCACGCGCTGACCCCCTGGATCAGTTCGGTGATCTTGCCGGGGCCTTCTGTTAGCAGCACGGAGGCCACGTTGGCGACGTCCGCGCCGGCCATCATCGCTTTGAGCACGTCCTCCGGCGTGTGGATGCCGGTGGTCAGGGCCAGCGAGGCCTTCACGTGGCCGTACAGGATCGCGATCCAGCGCAACGGCAGGCGCATCTCTTCCGACCGGCTGAGCACCAGGTTGGGCGTGACGGTCAACTCCTCCAGATCGAAATCGGGCTGGTAGAAGCGGTTGAAGAGCACCAAGGCGTCCGCGCCCGCAGCATCCAGGCGTTGGGCCATGTGCGGCAAGGCGCTGAAGAAGGGGCTCAACTTCATCGCCACCGGGACGCTGACGCTGGCCTTGACCTGGCGCAACACGTCAAGATAGACCTGCTCGATCTCGGGGCCGGCCACATCGGTGCGGGTCGGGATCAGGTAGACGTTCAGCTCCAGCGCGTCGGCGCCGGCTTCCTCGATCAGTCGGGCGTAGCGCGTCCAACCGCCGGGGGTGACACCGTTCAGACTGCCGATGATCGGGATGTCCACGGCCGCCTTGGCCGCGCGGATCAGCTCCAGGTAGCCGTCCGGCCCGCGGTTGTAGTCGGCCGCCTTGGGGAAGTAAGCTGTCGCCTCGGCTGAGACAAAGGTCGCTTGCTCGATGAAGTGGTGTTGGGCCAGGGCTTCCATGTCGATCTGCTCTTCGAACAGCGAGTACATGACAACGGCCGCGGCGCCCGCATCCTCCATCTGCCTGATGCCGCTGACCTTCTTCGACAGCGGCGATGCAGATGGGACGATGGGATTTTTGAGGGACAGGCCCATGTAGTGGGTGGTCAAATCTGTCATGTTTGGCTCCTCTCAGGGCGGGTAGAGTGGTAAATTGGTGGGTGGTAAATGGGTAGATCAGGACATGGGACCGGTCCACCAACTTCCCAAGTTACCAATCTACCAATTTACCAATCTACCAATCTACCAATCTACCAATCTACCAATCTACCACGCTACTTCTCGACATCCATCGCCGCCAACTGCTCATACTGCTTCCAGCGACTCAGCACGTCCTGTTGCGCCAGCTTCAGCAACATTTCGGCCCGTTCTTCGTTGACGCGGACCAGCGAGCTGTAGCGGGTCTCGTTGTAGACGTAGTCCTTGAGCGGGATCTTGGGCGCCTTGGAATCCAGCGTCAGCGGGTTTTTGCTCTC
>MNXL01000055.1:3789-7481 GCA_001871755.1 Anaerolineae bacterium CG2_30_64_16 | reverse complement strand
CCGAGCTGCCGGATGCCACGACCGTGATCGGCGGTGGCGATTCCGCGGCGGCTGTGGCCCAGGCGGGCCTGGCCGACAAGATGAGCCACATCAGCACCGGTGGCGGCGCCTCGCTGGAGTTCCTGGAAGGCAAAGCATTGCCCGGCGTGATGGCGCTGAACGATCGGTAGGGCGACGGATAGAAACGGATAAGCGGATGGGACGGGACCGGGGCAGGCTTCTCAAGAAAACCTGCTCTCGGTCCCGCTGCTGTTTTCTCTATCTGCAATATGCGCGGCATCATGGTCACCCGGCGACCATTCTGGTAGCCTATAGCTACTGTGGATCGATTTCGACAACGCGGCGACCGCCCCGGAAGGCCAACTGGATCAGGATGATGCCTGGAAAGACCGCACCGCGTGCGGTTTTTGCCGCAATGCCAAAGGAGGGACCTGTGGGATTTCTGGAAGCGCTGCGAAAAGTCTTCGGTGGGAGTGGCAGCGGCCCGGAAACCAACGTCTATTGGGTCTACGCCCGGTGTGGGCGGTGCGGCGAACCGTTACGCGGCCGCATCAACCTTCTCAACGAGCCCAGCCGCGCCGAAGACGGTGAGACCTGGGTTGTGCGTAAGGGCTTGATGGGGAGCGGCGCCCAGCGTTGTTTCCAGACGGTCGATGTGACCCTGTGGTTCGACGCGCGCAAGCAGAATGTTATCAACAGTGAGGCGTATGGCGGCGAGCTGATCACCGAAGAGGAGTATGAAAAGCTGACGAGTAATGAGTAACAAGTAAATCTTACTCATTACTCGTTACTGATGTTCTTTGCGACACACATTGACTCAACAGGAGTTCTTCATGCGTAAACCGATTCTGGCCGGCAACTGGAAGATGAACAAGACCCCGGCCGAGGCCGTGGAATTCGTGCGCGCGTTGCGGCCGCTGGTGACCCGGTACGAGCGGGTCGAAACCGTCGTCTGTCCGCCATACGTGGCGTTGCCAGCTGTGGCCGATGCGCTGCGTGGGGTCAAGATCAGTGTGGGCGCGCAGAACGTGCATTGGGCCGAAAGCGGCGCCTACACAGGCGAAATTGCGCCGGCGATGCTGGTCGGCCTGGCGGATTATGTCATCATTGGGCATAGCGAGCGGCGCCAGTATTTTGCGGAGACCGACGAGCTGGTCAACAAGAAGGTCAAAGCCGCGTTGGCGCATGGCCTCAAGCCGATCGTCTGCGTGGGCGAAAACCTGGCGCAGAACGAAGCGGGACAGACTGACGCGCTTGTCAGAGGGCAGGTGCGCGCGGCCTTTGCAGGCCTGACGGCCGAACAGGCGCGCGGGGGGGTGATCGCGTATGAGCCGATCTGGGCCATCGGCACGGGCCGGACCGCCACGTCCGAGGTGGCCAACCGCGTGTGCGGGCTGGTGGTGCGGGGGACCATCGCCGAATTGTACGGAGAAGCGGTGGCTGCCGCCATCCGGATTCAGTATGGCGGCAGCGCCAACGAGAAAAACATCGGCGAGTTGATGGCCATGCCCGACATCGACGGCGCATTGATCGGTGGCGCCAGCCTGAAAGTGGACGCGTTTTCCGAGATGGTGCGCATCACGGCGGAGCAATGGTAGGTCGGGGGGTAGTAGATTAGTAGAGTGGTAGGTTGGTAGATTGGTAGATTAGTATATTAGTAGATTGGTAGGTTGGCGAATTGGTAGACCGTTTTACCAACTACCAATCTACCGTTTTACCAACTACCAATCTACCATTTTACCAACTTACCAATGTACCAATGTACCAACTTACCAACTTACCAATGTACCAACGTACCAATTTCCCAATCTACCAGTTCCCTACACTCCCATGTCACTCTTCCCTCAACTCCTCACCTTCGCGCTGACGCTGACCGCATTGCTTGGCCTCAGCCGCTGGATCGCGCGCCAGGTGCAGATCCTGGGCTTGCATCTGACCGGAAACGAGGGGGCCGCGTTGCTGGCATACTACCTGCTGTTGCTGCCCGGCATCCTGCTGCACGAGTTGAGCCACATCGGGATGGCCCGACTGCTGGGGCTAAAGGTGGGCAAGTTCAGCCTGGGGCCGCGCCGGCAGCCCGGCGGCACGGTCGAACTGGGTTCCGTGATGGTGCGCAGCGGAGGTGTGCTGCGCGATAGCCTGGTGGGGCTGGCGCCGTTTCTGGGCGGGACCGTGGTGCTGCTGCTGGTGAGCTATTGGGTATTCGACGTGGCAACGCTGGGGCAGACGTGGGCGCTGAGCGGTTGGGGCGGCGTGTTGCAGGCCGTGGATGGTGTCTGGTTGGTACCCGATTTCTGGCTCTGGGCGTACGTTGTCTTTGCAGTCAGCAACGCCATGACGCCCAGCCCGGCCGACCGACAGCCGTGGCTCATCGCGGGCATCTACCTGGCGGTGGCGCTGCTCCTGGCGTATCTGCTGGGCGGGCTGGCAGTGCTGCCCCAGAACTTGGCCCCGCAAGTCGCCGGCGCACTTCAGGTGCTGACCCTGGCGTTTCTGTTCACCCTGGCGCTGGACCTGGCGGCCGCGGCCGCCCTGTGGGGCGCGGAAATCGCCATCGTCGTGTGGCAAGGGCGGGGCAAAGCGCAGTAGATAGCCCTAGTGGGTCATTTGCCATGCTTATCGGGATTACCTGAGCGTAAACAATCCCCATGTTCATGGCAAACGGCCCACTAGTAGTATCCTCTCAATAGATAGGGGCATCGCCATCACGTGCCTGGCACTTTTCGGAAGTGCCAGGCACGTTCGCCCCAGATTATTGAGAAGATACCCCTAGTACTTTGCGGCGGAAATCCTTGTGCAGTTGAAGGATATGCGCAAAGTACTTTAACAGTTGGGCGGCGTGTTCTGCAACTGCCAAAGGACTTACGCCCAACTGTACTAGCGCGGCTGAAACTCCGGGAACAATTCGGCAATGAGTTCGAGGTAGCGTTTCTCAGCGTGAGCAAAGAGTGCGTCCTGTCTGGCCGTGCGCAACTCGCGCCGAAACGCGGCCAGGTCGCCGCGTTCATCATAGATGACAGCTTTGAGCAGGTTGACCCACCCTGTCGGCCGCTCCCGGCCCAGTTGCTCCAGGGCCACCAATGGGTCCGGCTTGTATCCTGGCATTTGCTGCTTGAGACGCAACCAATGCGCCCAATCCTCAAACCAGGCGGTGTCGCCTGGGAGCGTGCTGACCACGCGCAGCGCGAATGTCTTTGCCTCGCGTTCCTTGCGTTGACGGCGCGTGCAATCGGCCAGTCGGGCCAGCGCCTCGACGCTGCTGGGGTGGTGCTCAATGTAATGGCGCAGGGCGCGTTCTTCGCTCTGGGGGTTGCCTAGCAGCCGATGCGCCCGCGCAATATCCAACCACGTCGGGGTGTTGCCGGATTCCTTTTGCTCGCGCTGCCAGATTTCGAGCGCAAGCCGATAATCCCCCTGCGCGAAATGAGTCTTCCCCAGCTCGACCATCGCGCCGTAAAAGCCGTCTTCAAGTTCAATGGCATTCTGGAGCGCTTCCACACTGTCCTCTAGCTGACCCAGGTCTCGCAGCGCAACGCCGATGTGCAGATAGAGTTCTCCTTGCTGGGAGGGGTTTGGGGTCCTCAGGAGCAGGGCGCGGCACGCCTGCAAGACAGCTTGGGCGTTTCCTCGATCGATTTCCAATTGAGCGCGATTGGCGAAGTCGTCCATGAGGTCGATGTAGTCGTCGTCCA
>MNXL01000055.1:0-3757 GCA_001871755.1 Anaerolineae bacterium CG2_30_64_16 | reverse complement strand
CAGTAATCTCCCAACTCCGCGAACGTCATCACGTCAGGATCGTAGTCCCGGAGATCGGCCTCCGACACTGCCAGGTCCATCTCCGCCGCTTCGCGGGGGGTGACCTGCCGGACGTTAACGCCTAGCTGCTGCATAAAGCCGCTCAGGTGACCCAGATAGCCGCGCTTGCCGAGGGGTGGACCAGTCCAGGTGTCGATGGACTTCAAGATGACCCCGAAGCAGCCGATGAGATCCGTGTTGGAGATGGGGCCATACTGAGCGAACGCCTGCGTCAGATTGTCCTTGATGCGCCATTCAATCAGATCGTCGGAGCCATCGCCACTCTCGGCCCCTGACGCGATTTGGGCCCCGCGCTTGAGCTGGCCGATCAACCGGTGCAGCGTGTGGCGGACGGCCGCATCGTTGATTTCCGGTTCAATGGTGGCAGCTTCGTGGATGCCGATCTCGGCCCGCATGATATAAGGGACGAATCTATCGGTCCGGTAGTCTTTTGCTGTGGCGCGCGGGACCGGAGTGAAGGCTTTGGGGAGAGTGGGTCTACGCTGCTTCTTGGCCATCGTTCTTCCACCATCCATACGTGTATCCGCGTCGGGCCATCGGGTGACACGCCTCGAAATCCCGGCGGCGGGCACGCAACAGCACCAGGCGGATCACTCGGCGATCACCGTTCCTGGCGCTGTTGCGACTGCATTCTTGGGCCAGCTCTCAGGTGTTGTAGCACTTGCGATGATACACGACCTGGTGTGAGCGCGGCCGGCCGTTTTCCATCGTCATCACCTTGACCATCAGCAGATCGCCGAACGTGACGTCCTGACCACATTTCGTGCAGGAGTGCCCGCTGAGGGCCTTCCGCCGCTTCTCCAGGGTTGCGGTGTCCGCACCCATCTTCGTTGCTTGAGCCATTTTGCTACCCTCCTCAAAGAACTCGGCGCCAGGCGGCGCCGAGACCAATCACAGAAGCTATTATCCGCAAAATGGCCCGAATGTCAAGAACGGGTGGCAGACCCGAAGGGTTTTCGGCTGAAACCCCCTTCGGGTCTCTGCGCGTCTCTAGACCTGCGGCAGGGTTGCCAGGGATTTTTGGAGATCGTCCTCGCTCATCTTGTGGTTTTCCAGGCCACCGGCCAGATACGCGTCGTACGCGGCCATGTCGAAGTGCCCGTGCCCGGAGAAATTGAAGAGGATCACCCTCTTTTCGCCGGTTTCTTTGGCCGCCAAGGCCTCATCGACCGCGGCACGGATGGCGTAGCTGGTTTCCGGGGCCGGGATGATGCCCTCGGTGCGCGCAAACAGCGTGGCCGCCTCGAAGCACGGCCTCTGCTCGTACGCGCGCGGCTCGATGTGCCCCGTCTTCACGAATGCAGAGATCAGCGGCGCCATGCCGTGGTAGCGGAGTCCGCCGGCATGGATGCCAGGCGGCATGAAGTCGTGACCCAGGGTGTACATCTTGATCAGCGGCGTCATGCCGACGGCGTCGCCGAAGTCGTAGGCGTATGGCCCGCGCGTCAGCGTCGGGCAGGAGGACGGCTCGATGGCCAGGAAGCGGGTCTGCTGGCCCTCGGTCAGGGTGCGGTGCAGGAACGGGAACGCCAGGCCGGCGAAGTTCGAGCCACCCCCCACGCAACCGATCACCACGTCCGGGTATTCGCCGATCTCCGCCATGCCATCCACGGCCTCCTGGCCGATGACGGTCTGATGGAGCAACACGTGGTTGAGCACGGAGCCGAGAGAATAGCGGGCGTCCGGGTCGGAGACCGCGACCTCCACGGCTTCGGAGATGGCAATGCCCAGGCTGCCGCGGCTGTCAGGGTCCTTAGCCAGGATCGCCCGGCCGGCGTTGGTGCGCTCCGACGGGCTCGGGGTCACCGCCGCGCCGTAGGCCTGTATCACAGAGCGCCGGTAGGGTTTCTGCTGGTAGCTGACCTTCACCATGAACACGTCGATGTCGATGTCGAAGAACGCGCCGGCGATGGACAAAGCGGAGCCCCACTGGCCCGCGCCAGTCTCCGTGGAAATCTTCTTCACCCCCTCCAGTTTGTTGTAGTAGGCCTGGGCCAGCGCGGTGTTGAGTTTGTGACTGCCGCTGGGGCTGACGCTCTCGTTCTTGTAGTAGATGTGCGCCGGTGTGTCCAGCGCATTCTCCAGGCGCACGGCCCGCACCAGCGGCGTGGGACGCCATAGCCGATACATGTCGCGTAGTTCTTCCGGGATCGGCACGTAGCGCTCGGGGCTGACCTCCTGCATGATCAGCGCCATGGGGAAGAGCGGCGCCAGATCGGCCGGCCCGACCGGTTGGTGCGTGGCCGGATGCAACACGGGCGGAACCGGCACGGGCAGGTCGGCGACGATGTTGTACCAGTTCGTCGGGATCCGAGATTCAGGCAAGATGAGACGATTTCCCACGGCCGGACTTTGAACAGCGTTTACGGTAGACATTTGATCCCCTCCAGGTTGTGATGTGGGCGCATGCCGCCCGATGATGGCGGGCTGTAGATGCGTTCGGTCAGAACGCGCCGTCTGGAGGACCGGGGTCGCGCCCGCCGGGCATACAAAAACCCCCGTCCCTGGATAGGGGACGAGGGTTCGCGAGAACACCCGTGGTGCCACCCCGATTAGATCGGCACGCGTGCGCCGACCTCACTCATTGCAGGGACGGGAACGAGACTTCGCAAGCTGTCATTGCCCGGATGCTGTTCCGATCCCCTCGGCCTTGATAACGGTGGCGGCTCCGGCATAGTCTACTCGTCGGATAGTGTGATGGTGGCACGATCGACTTTCGGTATGCAGCTCCCCGGTCCATTCGGTGCTGGCGCTGGCGCTGATCTCGCAGCGGTGTGCCGCTGTCGGCACGGTGATCAGCTCTCTGAAGCCCCGCTTGGGCCCCTACTCGTCCGGTTCATAGCTTTTACGTGGCAGTATTCAGTTGTGATCCGACTATAGCATAGAGCCGGTGATCTGTCAAACGCGCTCAGGGCCGTCCAGGTGCGGCGCCAACCTGGCCGTGAGCCGGTCCTTCGGCAGGAAGCCGACGATCGTATCCACCAGTTGGCCGCCCTTGAAGACCAGCAGGGTCGGGATGCCGGTGATGTCGAACTGCCCCGGCGTGTCCGGGTTGCTATCGACGTCCAGCTTGGTGACTTTGAGCCGGCCATCGTATTCGGCCGCGATCTGTTCCAGGATCGGCGCGCTGCGTTTGCACGGCATGCACCACTCGGCCCAGAAGTCGACGACCGTGGGTAGCGACGCTTGCAAGACCTCGGCCTCAAACGTCGCGTCGGTGATATGGATAACTCCACCCATCGTTAGTGTTCACTCCGGTTGTTATCAAATGGGTGCATCCCAACTGAATTGGGTGCGCCCCTCGTTGTGTGTGCTGCGCAGTTCGTTACGCAATACGCAACAGGTGATAGGGCCGCTCCCGCACACAGCATCAACCGACTGGAAATCCACCCTGATGAGATGACGGCACGGGACCACGCGCCTATGTTACCCGAACCGCCACGAGTTTGTCAAACACGACCGCTTGACATCCGTGCCTTCCCTCCGTATAATTAGGGCCTAACCCATGAGATCCTTGTTTTTTGTGCAAGAATTCGGTGAGCAAGGTTGGCGCCTTCTTGGTTCCGGCGTAAGCGCAGCGGCGTAAGCGCAGCGGCCTTGTCCGGGTTAGGCCAGGCTGAGCACGTATCCTCTCAATACGTAGGGGCGGCGCCTCTGTGCCCGCCCTGGGCGACCACGGAGGGATCGCCCCTACCCC
>MNXL01000166.1 GCA_001871755.1 Anaerolineae bacterium CG2_30_64_16 | reverse complement strand
CTCGTCATTGTGTGCGAAGACGGCAGTGATGTCGGGCTGGGCCTGCAGGATGTTCTCGAAGACGGAGAGGACCTTGGAGCGGTTGAAGTCGGCGGTCTGCTGGGCGACGATAGTAGCGCCGGTGCAGTTGGCCTTCATGTAGTCATCGAAGCCCTGGCCGCGGTCACGGGCGGCGGAAGTGCCGGCGATGCCCTGGAGCTCGACGACGTTGCCTTTGCCGCCGATGGCTTTGCAGAGGAACTCGGCCGCCATCTTGCCGCCGGCCACGTTGTCCGAAGCGATATGGGAGACGACCTCGCCACCGGCTGCGCCGCGGTCGATGGTGAAGACGGGGATCTGAGCCGCGTTGGCCTTCTGGATCGAGGGCACGATGGCCTCAGCGTCGGTGGGGTTGATCAACAGGGCATCGACCTTCTTGTTGATCAAGTCTTCGATGGAGGCAGCCTGCTTGGCCGGGTCATCCTGGGCGTCCACGACGATCAGCTTGACGCCGGCGGCTGCGGCTTCCTTTTCAGCGCCTTCCTTGAGGGTCACGAAGAACGGGTTGTTCAGCGTCGAGAGCGCCAGACCCAGGGTGATCTCGGCGGGTTTCGCCGGGGCTTGGGTCGGTTGCTCGACCGGCTTGGTTGTTGCCGCTGGGGCAACAGTTGGGGCCGGCGCGCAGGCGGCCAGGACCATGCTCAGGGTGAGCAGCGATACGAGAAAGATCGAGAATTTGCGGTTCATTGGTACTCCTCCTTAAAGAGAGAATGAACTTGACTGCAAACGATGGGATACATCTGGCTCGTGCGACATCTCCTTTGACCACCAGAATGCCAGGCGCCTGCTGAAATGCAGTAGTCCGGCGCGTCAGGCGTCCTGCTCTGAGTCAGTGCGCGGCGCGATGGAGCAGCAACGCGAGCGCAATCACAACACCTTTGACGACCCCTTCCCAGAGCGACGACACATTCAGCAGGTTAAGGCCGTTGTTGAGCACCTGAATGATCAGCACCCCCAGCAGGGTGCCCAGCAAGCTACCTTCCCCGCCCGCGAAGCTGGTGCCGCCCACGACTACCGCCGCGATCGCATCGAACTCGAAACCCAGCCCGGCGGTGGGCTGTGCTGAGTTCAGCCGGGCCACGAGGATCAGCCCGGCCAGTGCTGACAGGAACCCGGAAACCGCGTAAACCAGGGTGATAACGCGTCCGGTGCGGATGCCGGCAAGCCGGGCGGCCACGGGGTTGTCGCCCAGCGCATAGACCGACTCGCCCACCACAGTGCGGGTCAGCACGAAATAGCCCACAACGAACACGGCCAGAAAAATCACGATCGGCATCGGCACCGGGCCGAGGAACCCTGCGCCGACGAAGCGGAAGCTCTCCGGCAGCCCGGTGATGGGCCGGCCTTCGGTGAAGGTCAGCGCCAGTCCCCGGCCGATGGTCATCATGCCCAGGGTGACGACGAATGGCGGGATATGGGCCTGGGCGGTGATCAGTCCGTTGAGCAACCCCATGATGGTACCCAGCGTCAGGCCAACCACCAGAGCGAGTGCCACAGGCTGGCCGCTTTGCATGATACTGGCGGCGACGACCGTGGAGAGCGCCAGGATCGACCCGACCGACAGGTCGATGCCTGCGGTCAGAATCACGTAGGTCATGCCGACCGCGATGATGCCGTTGATCGTGGCTTGGCGCAGGACGTTCAGTAGATTCGACGGCGTCAGAAACCGATCGGAGAGCAGCGTCAGCGCCAGGCAGAGGAGCACGAAGGAAAGAACGAGTCCGTACTGGCGGAGTAGCGCCCGCGAGCGGAAGCGGCTGGCGACTGTGACGCCCATCAGAACATCACCCCGGCGATCAGAATCACGTTGGCATAGGGCGTGAATTCGCCCGTGCGCACCACAGCCCGGGCCCGTGCAGTCTGGAGCTTGAAGTTTTCGTGGATCGTGCTGTTGATGGGCACTTCTTCACCCAACGCCTGGCGCAGCCTGGCCAGGACATGCGGGCTGCGCTCGTCCATCTCGCTGGCCACTACGGCCTCTTCCACCCTCAGCTCGCCCAGCACAGCCTGGAGCACGTCGATGAAGCCGGGCAAGCCGGGTCGGACGGCCAGGTCGATCCGGCGCACGCCGCTCGGGATGGGCAGCCCGGCATCGGCGATCACCAGCAGATCTCGATGGCCCATGCCGGCGATGACTTCAGACAGATCTTTGTTGAGCAGACCGGTTTTTTTCATGGCGGCTCCGGTTCAAGCTAACGAGTAACGAGTAATGGCGGTACCGCCAACAATCCGGGCCCGCTGTGGCCGGTCTCCTGACCAAGCCACCGGTGGCAGATGAGAAGATGCATTACAGGTTCACTGCCGGCTGGAGCCGCACCTGTGGCGACGATTGCGCAACAGGACGCGAACGCGACCGCGGGCTCGCCTGGGCAGTGGACCCTCGCACCACGAGCCCGGTCGGCAGCACGTGGCGCTCCCGAGCGCTGTTCGGCGTCTGGATGCGCCGGATAAGCAACTGGGTCGCCAACCGGCCCACCTCGCTGATCGGCTGCGTGACAGTCGTTAAAGGTGGCGTGGTATAAGATGCCAGGGTGGTGTCGTCGAAGCCGACGATGCTCAGTTCTGCCGGCACGCGGTAACCCAGCTCGGCCGCCGCGGCAATGCAGCCGACCGCCATCAGATCGTTGCAGGCGAAGATCGCCGTGGGCGGATCGGGCCGCGTCAGCAACGCCTGCGCGCCCTGGAAACCGCTGGCAAACTGGAAGTCACCGCGCACGATCAGCGACTCATCGACGGGCAGCCCGGCCGCTCGCAGTGCCTCTCGGAGACCCGTCACCCGGTCGGCGCTGGGGGTGGTCTCGGAAGGCCCCGTGATGCAGGCGATGCGGCGATGACCAAGGTTGAGCAGGTGTTCTGTAGCCTGATAGCCCCCGCTCAAGTTGTCCACCAGGACGGCATCCACGTCGATGCCGGGCAGGTCGCGATCCACAACGACTACCGCCGCAGATTCCAGTATCGGCAGGAGGTCCTGACTGCCCATGCCAACGGCCACGAAAATCAGCCCATCCACGCGCTTGCTCAGCAGCACGTCCGCGTTGGCCAGCTCACGCGCTGCATCACCTTCCGAATTGCTGAAGATCAAGCTATAGCCCTGCTCATAGCATATATCCTCTATGGCGCGGGCCATCTGGGCAAAGAAGGGGTTAGCGTTATCTGGAACGAGCATGCCCAAGGTGAGGGTTTCTTTGCGGCGCAGGCTGCGCGCGACCGCATTGGGCTGATACCCGAGTTCAGCCATGGTGCCGCGCACGCGCTCTGCCAGATCAGGGGTGACAAAGCGCGTGCTGTTGATCACGTGGGACACCGTGCTGGTGGATACGCTGGCGCGTTTCGCGACATCTCGCATGGTAACGATGGGACGCCTCCTTGCTGAACCTATCGAAACGATTGCGCAACCGATTTCCAGTATACACTGAAACAGCCGCCGTGTCAATACCTGAAATCACCAAATGAAGCATGATCTCGGACACCCAGACGGCGTAGGAGTCGCGGCGCCGGCGCCAGGGCAGATCGCGGCGGACCGGGGGGAGCCAGGTCAAGAGGCGCACGGCGACGGCCGCGGCGGATGACGAGCGTAACGCGGACATGGTGGTGGCGGTGTGGGGCAGGGCGGTATGCGCCGAGGTTGCAGACCAGGCCGAGTTGCCGGAGCTTGCCATCTCGACGGGCTACAAACGCGACGACGTCTTGTCGCCTGCTATTACCTGCCGCCGACCAGTGCCGGCGCCAAGCACTGCGCGGCGATCCAAAGGATCAGCATGGCGGCCAGCGCGGCCCAGGCCCATCCGGGCAGGCCCAGAAAGGAAATGGGTTTGCGCGGCTTCTTCTCGACCGGCTTGGGCAGGGGCGTCTGGCAGCGCCAGCAGACGATCTTGTCATCGGGGTTCCAGGTGCCGCATTTTGGGCAATCCATAGGTGTATCCTCCGGGCAAGGACCAGTATCGATTGACGCTATGTTAGCACAAAGCCGGAGTGGTGACAAAACGACCGCGTCGTCATGCTGATTTGGGATTCGTCACTACTGCCACCGAGCGGCCGGATTCCGTGTCTGCGCGCACGGTGAACAGGAAAAGCAGTGAGGCGATCAGCCGGCCGGCCGTCGAAATCCAGAGCAGCGGCCGGATCGTCAGCGCGTTGGCCAGGACGCTCCCCAGCAACGGCCCAACGAAGGCCGAGCCAAAGACGGACATCTGGTAGATTGCCGTAAAACGCGGCCGCTGCGCTTCGGGCGCCAGGCTCAACAGCAGGTTGAAACTGGCGAGCCCATAGCCGGCCCACAAGAAGCCGCTAAGCCACTCGACGGGGAGCAACCACCAGGGGCCGGGCGCCAGTGACCAGGCCAGCGGCACGGCCGGGATCGCCAGCCCGGTCACGCGCATCACCCAGGCCGCGCCGCGGCGGTCGTTCAGCCGCCCCCAGACCCGCTGTCCCATCATGTTGCCCAGGCTGTTGACCGCGGCCAGGATACCGATGAGGGTCGGGCTGGCGCCCAGATCGCGCACCAGATAGACGCTGAAGAACGGGCCGGCGATCATCAACGCCAGGTTCCAGATGAAGGCGACCCCGGTGAAGGCCGTGAAGCGCGGGGCAGACCGCAGCAGCGTCAGCAGCCGGCCCGGGCCGGCCTTCTCGGCCGGCGCCTCGGCCACCAGCGGCCTGGGCGGTTCTTTGATGCGGGCGAAGATCGCGGTGGCCCCGAACCCGACCAGCCCGGCGATGCCCATTGCGACCTGATACCCTGGCACGCCGCCGCCCAGTTCGATGATCCGTCCGGCCAGCGGTGTGAAGAGCAGGGCGGCGATGGCCAGCCCGATGTTGCGCGCCGAGAAATAGCGGCCGCGGATCGCCCTGGGCACCAGATCCGCCACGAGCGCGGACCAGGCGGGGTAACCGAGCTGTCCGGCCATCGAACGGAGCGCGACGACCGCGATGATCGCGTAGATCGCAGCCGACGGTTTCAGTAGCAGTGGCAGGATTGCCAGCACCAACAGCAGCAACCGGGCTGCGACGCCGCCCGTGAGCACCGCTACTGGCTTGCGGTTGCAGCGTTCGGCGAGTCGCGCGCCGGGCATCAACCCCAGCGCCGCGCCGAGGTTGGTCAGCGCGCTCATGGCGCCGATCTGGCCATTGGTGGCGCCAAGCGCCATCACGAACGGGTAGATGAAACTGGTGACGAACGATTCTGAGATGTTGGACACCAGACCGTCCAGCCAGAGCAGCCGGCGGTTACCGTGCGCGGCCGGGTCGGCGTAGGCCTCCGGGTCGGGCGGGCCGGCCATGAATTCATCGGCGCCATAGCGCACCCGCGCCAACTCCACCCTGGCAGCCAGCCAGGCCGCGGCCGGGTTCAAGTGACGTAATTGCATCGATTGCCTATCTCGCGGAAAAGTAGCTGGCGGCCCGGAATGGCCGCCAGCTACCAAGTATACTGAGTTACGGGAAAACGTCAAAGCGGGCTGGAGCTCAACTCTTCTGCGACCCGCATCCTCTCAAAAAGGCGGGGACAAATCTGCTCAAGCCGAGTCCGTGACTCGGCGGGCGAGCGGCGGATTACGGATCCGCCTTGAGCTGCCCCGGACTATTGAGAGGATACAAGTACACTGAGTTACGGGAAAACGTCAA
>MNXL01000092.1 GCA_001871755.1 Anaerolineae bacterium CG2_30_64_16 | reverse complement strand
TCGTTGTTGTGTTCCCGGCGAAAAACGCTATACATTCTCGCGGACCACGCGAATGTCCCAGGGTAATACCATAGCGCGGCCTCCGGCCGCAACCAAATGGCTGTCATTGCGAGGAGCGTAGTGTGCGACGAAGCAATCTCCGTCATACGCATGAGATTGCTTCGCAAACAACGCTCGCAATGACAATCCCTCGTAAGACTCTCGCGAGCAACGCAAATGTCGCATGGTAATCTATATTGCGTCACAACCCTGACTCCGCCAGGTATGGCACGCAGTCCGCAGTTCACAAACCCCCACAGTTACCTCTTGGAAGTTTGCACGTCTATTAACTCGACACCCTCGAATGTCGCGTGTCTTGGCGCGGCGCAATGGTGTCTGTAAAGCAGCACCCGCAATGCCGGTCGTAACACTGGCAAGCTAAGGACTGAGAATTGAATAACTTGCGCAAGTCCGCCCTTCATTTGCCGGAGCAAGTGAGTAAGTTATTTAGTCCTTAGCCCTAATATTGTAAGCTGAATGCAAGCTGCCCTGTTGACGCGGTCGCCGCAAATGGCCTATAATAGTCTCAGATCAATCGGCCAAATGCCGTACCCTCAACCTTGCGAGTCAACCCCGATCTTGCGAAGGTTCACAACCTTCGCAAGGTCGGGCCGTGCAGACACGAGGACAGATCATGACAAAATTCCGGATATTCAGAGCGAATACCAGCACCAGGATGCGGATTCTGTTCAGCCTCGTGCTGGTTTCGGCCATATTGAGCGGGCTACTCCTGATCCCTGCCACGACCTACCCGGTGGCCGCGAATGCGCAGGCGGCGCCGGGCGTCGACGACAACTTCTACAAGCTCGCGGTCAGCCAAAGCGGCATGCAGGCGGTCACCTACACGGCGCTCGCCAACGCCGGACTGCCGGTGGACACGCTGGACCCCACGACCTTCCAGATCTACGAACAAGGCACGGAAGTCGCGCGGCGGGTGGTGGATGCGGACGCCAGCGGCACGTTCAATACGGGCGACTATGTGCTGTTCTACGGCCGGTCGGTCACCACCGATTTCACCCAGACGAACATCTACTGGCTCACCTACGGCGTGGCGCCTGGCCTGGAGATGATCCCGCGCGCCGGCGCGCCGCAGGGCGGCCTGCCAGGGGTCACGACCTTCCTGGAGACGCGGCACTACGAGCAGAACAAGCTCTGGATCAGCGATGCGCCCATGACGGGCGTCGCCGATCACTGGTATTGGCAGACACACCAACCCACCTGCGACCGCTTCGGCAACTGCGTGCCCGCCGTGCTATCCTACACCCTGCAAACGTCGGGTATAGCGACCGGGACGTACACGGCAACCCTGACCCCCCGGCTGCGCGGCGCCAGCGAGCGCGGCCATCTGGCCCAGTTCTACGTCAATGGCGGGGGCGTCGGGAGCGCCACGTTCGACAACAAGGAAGAGTTTCTCGGCAGCCTGGCGTTTTCCCAGGCGCTGTTGATCGACGGCAACAACACTCTCACAGTGACCTCGCCCTATGACGGCGCGGCGATCAAGGACACCTTCCTGATCAACTGGTTCGAGCTGAGCTATCAACGCACCTATACCGCGCCGACCAGCGGCCAGTTCGCCTTTGGGGTGGACGCGGCCACGCCGTCGAGCGTGAACCTGGCGAACATCTCGGACCCCGCGACCGGGGTCTTCGACATCAGCGACCCCTTGCACCCGATCCCGATCACCGGGGTAGCGATCACGCCCACCGTGGCGGCCGCGGCATTGCGACCCGCGGCCGGGTTTACGGTCGCCTTTGCCCACACCCTCAGCGCGGCGGCCCAATACATCGCGGCCGCGCCCGGCCAGCACCTGGCCCCAACCACCATCACTTTAGACACGCCCTCCAACCTCCACAGCCCGACCGAGGGCGCGGACTGGATCATCATCAGCCACCACGATTTCATCTCCGAGGCCGAGCGGCTGGCCCAGCATCGGCGCACCTGGCAGGGCTATCGGACAGCCGTCGTGGACGTCCAGGACATCTACGATGAGTTCAACGGCGGGTTGATGGACCAGGAAGCGATCCGGGATTTCCTGCGCTATGCTTATGAAAACTGGCCTCCGCCGGCGCCCCAGTTCGTCGTGCTGTTGGGCGACGGCCATTACGATCCGCAAAACTTCATGGGCAGCAACTTCCCGACCTTTATCCCGCCCTATCTGGCCGCCGTGGACCCGTTCGAGGGCCTGACCGCCGCGGACAATCGCTACGTGGCCTACGATCCGGCGCCGCCGGTCGTCAATCCCGTGCCCTTCATGAGCCTGGGCCGCCTGGCCGCCAACACCCTGGCCGACGCGCAGGCGATGGTGGATAAGATCATCAGCTACGAGACCAACCCGCCCGATCCCACCTGGGCCAGCAAGACCGTCTTCGTGGCCGACAACCCCGACTATGCCGGCGATTTCCAGGCCAACAGCAACGTGGTCGCCGACAACTACAGCCTGCTGCCCGTCGAGTACAGCCGCCAAAAGATCTTTTACGAGGCCAACACCACCCCTTCCCTCACCACCGACGCGATCGTCGATGCCATCAACAGCGGCGCACTGCTGGTAAACTATCATGGGCATGCTTCCTGGCGCAGTTGGGCTGCTGAAGGTCTGTGGCAGGTCCCTTTCCTGAGCCGCCTGACCAACCTCGACAGGTATCCCATCGTGCTGGTGATGGGCTGCCTGGAGGGCTACTTCATCGTGCCGCTCTCCACCCTGCAAAGCCTGGGCGAGAGCATCGTCCGCCTGCCCAACGCGGGGGCGGTCGCCAGTTGGTCGCCGGCCGGCAAGGGGGTCGCGGCCGGCCACGACGTGATCTTCCAGGCGTTCTACGAGGCGGTCTTCAACCAGGGCCTCGACCAGATCGGCCTGGCGACCAACTACGCCAAACAAGCCTTGGCCGACAGCACCAGCCAGTTCAAAGACCTGATCGACACGTACATCCTGTTCGGCGACCCAGCCATGCCCCTCAATCTGGTCACGCCTGACCTTTGGGTGCAAAAGCGCGCCGAGCCTTCCGGCCAATGGCGTCCCGGGGAACAGGCCAGCTACGTGTTGACCTACGGCAACAGCGGCACCGTGATCGCCGGCGGTGTCGTCCTCACCGACGTCATCCCATCCAGGATCGTCAACCCCACCTGGGTCGCCAGCGCCCCGGCTGTCACGGCGATCCCCGGCCAGACCTTCGCCTGGCAATTACCCGATCTGAGCCCGAGCATCACCGGCGTCATCACGATCACGGGCACCGTCGATCCATCACTGGTTCAGCGCGTCACCATCAGCAACGTGGTGACCATCACGGCTTCCACGTGGGAATCGCCGGCGCGAGACGGCAACAACAGCAGCCGCGTTGATAACTCCACCACCCTACCCACCGGCTTCGCCCTCGAATCGCTTCAGGCCAGATGGACGCCCGCCGGCGTTCGGTTGGCGTGGGCTGTGCGCAACGAGACCGGCGTCAGCGGATACAACGTGTACCATACGGTCGTCCCGGAACAATACGGCAAGCGGATCAACCCGGAGCTGATCGCGGCCAAAGCTCCCCCGGACGGGAGCGCGGAGTACACCATGACCGATGGCGATGTGGCTCCGGGTGTCCCAATGTACTACTGGCTGGAGGTCGTCGGGCTCGACGTGCCCATCTGGTTTGGCCCGATCCCAGCTCGGTGGGCCAGCGTCATTCGGGTGCCGCTCGTCATCCGGTAATGCGGAACTGTTACGTCTGGCGGTCGTTACTTTTGCCAGACCGGTGCGTCTACTAAACTGAGCTATGTTGGCGTTTGCCAGCTCGTCATGCCCGCGCAAATCGCCGGTTGGCATCTGCAGCTTGGGTCAGGACAGGCCCAGAGGAGATTAGACCATGCATACGAATATCGACAACTCCCTGCCGCACATTCGCAAGAGCCGTTGGACCGTGTTGGGTCGGCTCTGGCTGGCGATGGCCACAGTGCTTGCCGGCGCTCTGCTGTTGTTCGGGGCGTTCGCGTTGACCAGTCGCGCCGGCGAACCGGAGTTCGCCCAACGTGGAGCGGCCGATGCCCCCGTGCCGGCCGGGATCCACTCCCCGGATGCGGTGCTCGGCTTTCGCTTGGGGATGTCCAAGGAAGCTCTGCCCGATCCTGAAGGGGTCCGCCTGGTGGGCGACACGGTGGTCTTCAGGGTCGAGCTGCGTAACGAAGACACCTCGCTGAACCCGGTATCGTTCCTGCCGCTGCGCGACATCTACAGCCCCACCTGGCTCAGCTATGTGTCCGCCAGCCCGCCGCCGCAGACCGCCACCGCCGGCCTATTGGAATGGGAGGATCTGATCGGGATTTCGGGGGTGTCCCTCGGACCCGGCGAGATCACCTCTGTGTTCATCACGTTTACCGCGCTGGCCACCGGCGTCACGACTAACACCGCGATGGTCGAGGGCGCCTATTTCCAGGGGTCGAGCGTGCCCGAAAATGCCGGCCCGGTCTATGCCAGTGTCATCATCGAAGATCAGGTGGACTTCGGCGACGCCCCAGACCCGACCTACCCCACTTTGCTGGCCAGCAACGGCGCGCGCCACATCATCGTGCCTGGCTTTCAGTTGGGGGTCCTGATTGACAATGAGTTTGACGGCCAGCCAAACCCCACTGCCACGGGCGACGACATCGCCAATCTGCCAGACGAGGATGGCGTGACCTTCAACAGCCCGATCGTCCCGGGCCAGGTCGCCACCGTGACCGTGACGGCTTCCGGTTCAGGCCTGCTCAACGCCTGGCTCGATTTCAACGGCAACGGAAGTTGGGCCGATCTGGGTGAGCAGATCTTCATCGATCTGCTCCTGGCGCCCGGCCCCAACACCCTGGCCTTCCCGGCGCCACCTTCAGCCGTCGTCGGCGCCGCCTTCGCCCGCTTCCGCTTCAGTTCGATGCCCGGCCTCACCTTTGTGGGCCTGGCCACCGATGGCGAGGTGGAGGACTACCAGGTCCAGATCGTGCCGCCGGCGGCGATCCAGATCGACAAAACACCGGACTTGCAGACGATAATCAGCGGCGCCACCGCGAACTTCACGATCTACGTCACCAACACCGGCGGCCTGAGCCTCTCCAGCGTGACCGTGACCGATGTCCTGGCGCCCAACTGTGACCGGACGCTTGGCACCCTGACCAGCGGCGCCTCCTCCTCCTACGCCTGTAGTCTGGCCAACGTCACTGCTGACTTCACCAATACCGCGGTGGTCACCGGCACGCCACCTGTGGGCTCGCCAGTCACCGATACCGACACCGCGGTCGTGGACGTCATCCACCCGGCCATCACCATCGCCAAGACCCCCGACCTGCAGCAGATCCTGAGCGGCGGGACGGCCAACTTCACCATCGCCATTACCAACACCGGCGACGTCACGCTGACCAACGTCACGGTGACCGACCCGCTGGCGCCCAACTGTGATCGGCCCAGCCTGGGCACGCTCACGCCGGGCCAGAGCGCCAGCTACACCTGCTCGCTCAGCAACGTCACCAGCGACTTCACCAACGTGGCGACCGCCACCGGCACG
>MNXL01000404.1 GCA_001871755.1 Anaerolineae bacterium CG2_30_64_16 | reverse complement strand
CCGAGCCACGGTGGCTCGGTCAGGAGACCGGCCACAGCGAGCGATTCCCCGAAGAATTGAGAAGATACACAGACAGCAAATCCGCATAAGCCGTGGCCGCTACAGAAATCTCAGTGTCTCCGTCAGCGAACTGGACGTTCGAGGCTACCCTGTTCTGTTCCACCGTTGCATTGTCGATGACACCTGGCGCTAACTTTGCGCTTGTCACGGCCCCATCAGATAGCTTATCCGTCGTCACACTCCCATCCGGCACCGTCAGCGCCTGCATCGCAAACGGCACGCTGCCCAACTGGACGCGCGGGGTCATTTCGTCGTCCGTGCCCACGGTGATGCCGAGGTAGAGGGATTGGTAGTTGGTAAATTGGGATCTGCGTCAGGCTGCCCAGCATCACGTTGAACAGCCCATCGCTCACCTGCACGCCGTTGCTGCCGGCCCATTGCTCTTCCCACAGTGGCGTGCCACCGGAAGCCGCGTCGTACAACCGGAAGCTCATGTTGATGGTGCTGGTCAGCGGATTGCCGTCCGCATCGGCGAGCCGGCCCTGATAAGCGATGGCGCCGGTGGACGGCGTGGAGCGTGGAGCGGAGAGCGTGGAGGGCAGGGGTAACGCGCCGGCGGATTGGGCCAGGACGAGCAACGCGAACATCAGCAGGGTGAAGATCACGTTGCCGCGCGATGGCAGCCAACCGTGCAACCAATGGGGCCGCGCCAGGTTGAGATGGGGCCGGTAGGCCGCGAGCAGCTCGACCAGGGCGGCAAGAAACGGTTTGCGGTTCATGGTAACGCCTCCTTGTCTTGGCGGTGAATTGATGCTATACTCTCGAATGGAAACGCGATCAGGAAGGACGGAAGACAATGACTCTACAGACGATCACCCTCAAGCTGTCGGAGCCGCTGTACCGCACCGCCCGGCAGATGGCCCAGATCGCCAGGCAGCCCATCGAGACAGTGCTGCAGGACAGCCTGGCGGCCGTGCTGCCCCCGCTCGATGACGTCGGGCCGGACGAAGCCGCGGAGCTTACCCGGCTGGCCTTACTGAACGACGCCGCCCTGTGGCGAGAAGCCCGCGCCCTGATGCCTCCGGCGGAACAGGTCGAGATGCACAACTTGTTGGATCGGCAGAATTCCGGCGCGCTCAGGCCGGAGGAGCAGCCGCGACTGCAAGAGTTGATGCAACTCTACGGTCGGCTCATGGTGCGCAAGGCCCACGCTTACCTGCTCCTGGCTCGTCGCGGCTACCGCGTCCCGATGTCAGCCGAGCGGGAGTAGCCGGTGTGACGGGCGCCCATATCCCCAAGAGGCTGCGAGAGCAGATCGCCGCTGAAGCAGGCCATCGGTGCGGCTACTGCTTGACGTCTCAGGATTACACCGCCATGCCAATGGAGATCGAGCACATCATCCCGCGCGTGGCCGGCGGACCGACCGTGCGGGAGAACCTCTGGCTGGCGTGTCCCCTGTGCAACGGTCACAAGGCCGCGCAGACTCACGGCGTAGACCTCGAAACTGACGAACGAGTCTCTCTCTTCAACCCTCGCAAGCAAGCCTGGCGTGAGCACTTTACCTGGAGCGATGACGGCACGCTTGTCATTGGGCTGACCGCCTGTGGTCGCGCGACCGTGGTAGTCCTTCAGCTCAATAACGAGTACTTTGTCCAGGCGCGGCGGCGCTGGATGATGGCCGGCTGGCACCCGCCGCAGGAATGAGCTTTGGCGTTCATCTCGTGGCTTCCGATCCAAACCCCCACTTGCGTTTCTCATCCGTTTATCCGCTTCAATCTGTTGCCTCCAGCCGCACCCCTGCATATCCCTTTCGCGTCGCACTCAACCGCCAGGCAAAGGCGGCGTTCGTATCCCCGTCTCGCGCCCTGACCACGAAGTACTCCCGCCCGACCTCGGCCACGTAGAGGCTCGCGTCGCCGTAGGGGGTGACGTGCACCAGGTACTCACCCTCAATGGTTTCCAGGAAGATCGGATCCAACTCCACGCGCGTCACGCCATCCTGCAAGCGGGCCAGCCCCTCGTCGCTGAAACGCACATCCGGCGCTTCGACAGCGTAGAGTTTGCGCTCGCCATAGCTGAGTGTGTTGACAACGGCAGATTTCCCTCCGCGGACAATAAGGTCCTCGGCTTCGCCATTCGGTCCGCCGATATACACTGAACCCTGATCGGTCCAAAGCCACAAGCTATTCCAGTACGTGTGCACATGCGTAAGGCCAGGAAAAGAAGCGCCGTCTTGCATATCGATTTGTCGTCCACCGATTACCGTTTTGTAGTCCGAAATGCCTTGTCGAACGGTAAAGCTATCAGTGAGATTTCCACCGTCATTTTGCTTTCCTCATCCGGCGCAGAATCAGCAGGGCCGCGACCGACGAGATGGGGTGCGGACGAACCCTGACGAACGCGGATAGGTTTTTGGTTCACGCCCCACACTCAGGGCTGGCGAGCGCCGGCAGGCATCCGGCAGGTGTGGTTTCATGATCGGTCAAGGCTTGATGGGCTGGCTCAACCCGCAGCGACTGATCCATCTGGCGTTTCGTGCCAGGGCCGGCAGCGAGTTCGTCATCTTTCAGGATCAACGGCTGACGCGAGGTCAGGTGTACGCGGCCATCCGGGCGCTGGCCGCGGGTTTGCAGGCCCTGGGCGTGGGGCACGGTGATCGGGTCGCCACTTTGCTGCCGGGCTGTCCCGAAGCGGTGTATGCCCTGTTCTTGCCGCCCCTGCTGGGCACCGTCCACGTGCCGCTGAACCCGCTCCTCGGTGAATACGAGCTGCGCCACATCCTGGCCGACTGCGGGGCCACCGTCGTGATCGCCACGCGGCGGTGGCTTGGCCTGGACCATCCCGCGCTGCTGGCTCGCCTGCTGCCTGACCTGCCCGACCTGCGCCACGTGCTCATCCGCGACGCGACCGACGGCGACGGAAGGATATTCCGGCCGTTGCCGGAAGTGCTATCTCTGGGCCAGCCCTTGCGCTCCGTCAGGATTTCCGCCCACGACATCAGCCTGATCTCCTACACCTCCGGCGCCACCGGCCAACCCAAAGGGGTGGCGCACAAACGAGCGCTGGCTCCGCTGCTCAGGCTGGGCGGCGCCCGCTTGAGCAGCAGCCCGTTGCGCTGTCTGCTGCTTCCCTATCCCCCGTATCACTACGCCGGGATGTTTGGCATCGCCGCGATGTTGCTGTCCGGCGGAAAAGTCATCTTGATGGAGCGCTTCGACCCGGAACAGGCCCTGGAGCACATCCAGACGGAGCGGGTGTCGCAGATCGGCGGTTCGCCCACCATGTACCAGTGGCTGCTGGCGACGCCCGGCCAGGAACGGTATGACCTGTCCTCGGTGCGGCGGATCACCTCGTCATCGGAGCGGATCTCCCCAGATCTGGCGCGGGCGCTCCACGAGCGGTTGGGTTGCAGCCTGGAGAACATCTACGGCACGACCGAAAGCAGTGTGATCAGTTGGACCGATTTGCATGACCCCTGGGAACGCGCGGCGACCACCGTGGGCCGACCCGCGCCAGGGGTCCAGGTGCGCGTCGTGGACGATGCGCGGCGGCCGTTGCCGGTGGGTGCGGAGGGGGAGATCGCGGTGCGCTCACCGCACGTGATGCTCGGATACTACCGCGATCCGGCGCTGACGGCCCAGGTCTTGGACGTGGATGGCTGGTTCTACACCGGCGACGTGGGCGCGCTGGGCGAGGACGGCTACCTCCGCCTGGTGGACCGCAAGAAGGACCTGATCATTCGCGGGGGACAAAACATCTCACCCGCGGAGATCGAGGCGTACCTTGAGCGTCACCCCCTGATCCGGCGGGCGGCGGTGGTCGCGGCGCCGGCCGGCATCGGAGCTGAGGAGGTCTGGGCCTATGTGGAGCCGCAACCTGGCGCCCGGCTGACCGCGGCGGAAGTGTTGAGCTTCTGTCGTGGCCAGATCGCGGCCTTCAAGATCCCGGACGCGGTGCGGTTCGTCGAGCGTTTGCCCACGACTTCCACGGGCAAGGTGCAGAAGTTCAAGTTGCGGGAGTCCGCAGCGCAGGAGGTGGCGGCAGATGGAGCAGCGTAACGGGCGTCCCCTGGACGGGCGCCCCCTGGACGGGCCGATCCCCTTTGAGGCATTTCAGGCCATGCTGGCCGATCTGCTCCAGGTGGATCCCGACCAGGTCGTGCCGGGGGCCTACTTTGTCACCGATCTGGGTGTGGATTCGATCCGGATGCTCAAGCTGTTGCTGCGGCTCGAAAAGCTGGGCGTGGAGCTCCGTCTGGAGCTGGCCACCCGGATCCAGACGGTGGGCGACGCATACGACTACTACCGGCAGGAGCTGGGTCATCTTGACCTGCGCTCCGCGGGGTCGGAGTGAGTGGCGACATGGGCAGGATCGAAGTCCGCGATTTCGACGGCGACATCGCCGCGTTGGGCGACATGGCCTACGACACGCTCCTGGAGGAGCGCGGGGACGACAACTGGCTCGACTACTACCGGCCGGAGATCGCCCGGCATCTGTTCGCCGACGTCCCCGACCCTCGTTTCCTGATCGCGGCCTACGATGGGAGCAAGCTGGTCGCTTTTGTCGCCAACCTGCCGCGGCGCTACCGGCTCAACGGCCAGACCTACCTGGGGGTCTGGTCAACGATGCTCGGCGCGCACAGGGACTATCGCGGGGCCGCGGTCTACCTGATCGCCGAGTGCCTGCGGCGCAACCAGGAGTTCGGCGCGGACCTGGCGATGCTCAGCATCGAGCGGAAGGGGTATCGCTCGCGGGAGATGTACAACGCGTATCTGCGGCCCCGCTTCCCGCTCGTGCGGGTCAAGCCGATGTATGCCATCACCCATGCGGTGGATTTCGACAGGATCGTGCAGAGCCAGGGCCTGAAGTGGTACGAGCGTGCCGGCATCCGGTTTTGGGGCGCACACCGGCCGATCACCGCGCCCCCGGTGGCGGGCGTGGTGCGACTGTACGCGGCGACGGACCTGGACCAAATCCTGGCCCTGCTGGGGCGCTACTCCGACCGGAACAGCCTGGTGCGCGTGTTCACCCGCGAGTCGCTGGCTCGCCGCCTGGCGACGCCGGGGGTCACCGCGACGCTGGTTTACGAACGCGGGGGCGCGGTGCTAGGATTCATCAACTTCACCGCGCACGAGCTGGTCTCGCGGCGGGGCAGGCATCGCTGGGGCTGGCTGGACTTCCTCTACTGGGACGGGCTGAGCGCCGGAGAGCAGCGGGCGCTGCTGGCCGGCGTGTGGCAGGCCAGCCGGGAGCTGAGCTGTATCGGGATCCTGGAATGGAACAAGGACTACTACGACAAACGGCCGCTCTATCGCGCCCGTTTCGTCCCCTATCCCAACTACATCGAGATCAATGCCTGGGTCTTGAACCCCAGGCTCTCGGTGCGGGGCGTGCGCAGCATCGTCGAACAGGTCGTTTGAGGGCAGATGCCCATGCCGCGGTCGGCGCCTGTCCCTTCGTGCCTCAGGGCAAGCTCTGAGCCTCGTCGAAGGGCCACGGCGGATGAAAACGTTCGTAGTGACGACTTTAGTCGTCCTGTGGCAGACGAACGACTGAAGTCGTTA
>MNXL01000004.1 GCA_001871755.1 Anaerolineae bacterium CG2_30_64_16 | reverse complement strand
ACGAAAGAAAGCCCGGCAGGCAAGGTGAGGCTGATCTGCCCGTCGCGAGCCAGGCCATCACCGCGATTGCCGTAAGCCAGGGTGTACGTCACCGGCGCGCCAGGCTGCGCAAGTTGGGTCGGCGCACCGATCCAGAGGTCGGGATAGGAGCCGGAACCGGCGGTGACCTCATCCAGATAGGCCCAGGCAGTCGGACCCCCGGCAGTTTGGTGGACGTTGAAAGTGAGGGTGATGGCCTGGCCGGCCCAGGGGGACAGGTCGAACCAGCGGTGGGTCCAGTCGGCCGTGGCGGCCGTGGTGGAAAACAGGGATGTGGCGGTCACG
Organism: Anaerolineae bacterium CG2_30_64_16; assembly: GCA_001871755.1. Lineage (GTDB taxonomy): Bacteria > Chloroflexota > Anaerolineae > CG2-30-64-16 > CG2-30-64-16 > CG2-30-64-16. The sequence continues at coordinate 5,260 of MNXL01000004.1, read as the reverse complement.
CCGTCCTGTACCTGGACGGCGAACCAGCTATCGTCGCCTGACCATGTGTGACCGAACTGATAGAATAGAGACAGGGTCGGATCTGATGTTTCGACCGGCACGCTGACTGTCTGAGCAATGGTTGAGTCGCCAGTACGCGGACTATCGCCCGCCTGGGCATAGAGAATACATTCCCACACCCGCCAGGCGACATGAACGTTTCCACCTGGCTCAGCGACCAGTACTGGCTGCCCAGCATAGTCTGGGGACACTGAAATGACGCGTGGACTGAGCCAGGCGCCGTCGTCGGCCTGACGCGTATAGTAGACTCTGTTTCCGCCCGGCACAATGCCTACCCAGACGACATGAGCGATCCCGCGACCGTCCACCGCGAGGCGCGGCTCCGTCAACCAATAGGGGATCATTGAGACATTCGTTGCCCTGGACCAGACACCATCAAGCCCACGCCGGGCATAGAAGACCCCAAAATTGTATTGCCCCGCCAACCCATAGTTGAACCAGGCCAGGTGAACAACCCCATCCGGCTCTACGGCCAACTGTGTGTTCTCCATACGCACAGGACTATCGAAGACGCTCTGAGCGACAGACCATGCACCGGTAGCTGAGCGTTGAATGTAAATGAGTGAGCGGTTTGAAGCCATCCAGGCCACGTGAACGGTACCCTGCGCGTCCAACTTCATCTGCGGGTACATCGTCCACGCGTCGAAAGGAGCGATAGGGTGTGGTGCGGACCAGGTGCCGTCTGTATCCTGTCGGGCATATAAAAGTACCCTGCTCTGCCCGCCATCCAGAGATCCCATCCAGATCAAATGCGTCGTTCCATCAGCCTCCGCGGCCAGCCGCGGAGCGTAGCACGCCTGGGAGAGATTGATCTGGTTCGACCAGACGCCATCACTGCCACGCTGCTTGTAATACAGACCGAAGTTCTCGGAGTGCGAGTTGCACCAGGCCATGTGCACAACCCCACCGGCGTCCACCGCAAGTTGTAGGTCAGAGGCGCTTCCTGGCCCAGTCGTCAAGTCCAATGGGACCGACCAGACGCCGTCAGAGTCTCGCCGGGCGTAAAAAAGAGTGGAATTGTTGAGAAGATTTCCAGTTTCACCCCATACGACATGAACTGCGCCTGTATCATCAAGCGCTATTTGACCTATACCACCAGGCGAATTCGAGAGCCTGAAAGGACTTGACCATACCCCCTCGCCATATCTTTGAGCATAGTAGGCACTGGTGTCGGCATTCCAGACAAGATGCACTACGCCACTTGTGGCTACCGCCACCATAGGTTGAAATGGCCAGGTATTGCTGGGAGTAGGCTGTTCCACCAGCCCAAAGGGGGGCTGATAGCTACCGAGCAGGGCCGCGCCGGCGCCGGTATGCACGACGGTGTTGGTGATCGTCGGCGTAAAGGCGCCACTGATCTGCCAACCCGGCCCCAGGCCGCTGCCTTCGAAGCCCCACTCCTGCACCATATTATCCATCGGTGGCATGACGACATCGAAATGAACATCGCTGGGGCCATTCAGCATGGTGGTCGGCAACGCGCCGAATCCGCTCCGCGACCAGGTGACCGCGTATTGGTCCGCATCCTCCACCACGTATGCGGCATAGACGCCATCCTGACTGCTGGAGGTCGCAGCCAGTGCGGTCGGCGTCGTGGCCGCGGACGCGCGCGCCAATGGCACGCCGCGCGGACCGCGCACGGCGCCGGTCACGGCCCAGGTATAGAGCGTAGTGATGGTGTCAGCATCAGCCGGCCAGGGTTCCACGTTCTGTGCCCGATCGGTGGCGCGCACTCGGAAGATGTAGGTGTGGCCGATGACGCCATTGAAGATAGCCGAGGTTTCACCGGTCGCCGCTTTCCAGTTAAACCAGTTCCCGCCTATCATGTCGCGTACTTGCACTTGATATACCGCGATCCCAGAGCCACCAGGATCGGTGCCACCCCATTTGACCATTTGGTCGTTGTGCATATATGCCGGCAGGGGCGCCACCACGCTGTTGGGCGGCAACGCCTCAATGGTCGTAAAGGTGTCCCAATCGGCGGGCCATGGTTCACGATTCTCGGCGTTGTCTACGGCCTGCACGCGAAAATAGTAGGTGTGTCCACCGACACCTGTAAAGTTATGCACGGTCTCGGTCGTACCGGCCAGCCAATTGGCCCAACCGCCGTCCAAGCCATCTCGTACTTGCACATCGTAGAACTTGATCCCCGACCCGCCTGCATCACTGCCACCCCATCGAACTTCCACACTATAGGTCGAAAGGGCCGGCAACGGATTGACCATGCTCTCCGGCGGCAACGCTTCCACGGTAGTACGTGCGTCGTAGTCGGCCGGCCACGCCTCGATGTTCCCCGCCTGATCGCTGGCCCGGACGCGGAACGCATAGGTGTGCCCGCCGATGCCGGGATAGAGGGCCGCGGTATCGGTCGTGCCGGTCAGCCAATCGACCCAGGCGCCCGCGCCGTCGCGCACCTGCACGTCGTAAGCAGCGAGACCCGCTTCGCCGAGGTCGGCGCCCGACCAACGGACCGGGATCGGCGCAGGCGATTGGGCCGGCAGCGCCTCCATGCCCGACGCCGGCGCCAGGATGTCCATCGTCTGCCAATCAGGGCCCAGATCCATACCAGAGCCGGGCAACGCCGCGGCCGAGCCATCGGCCAGGGTTAGAATAACCGGACCTGTCGCGCCGTAATAGAGTTGGTTATTCTCGACCACGTAGAGCACCAACGTGAACAGGAGATACCGGCCATCGGGTGACCAACTCCCCATCCAGGCATCCACCAACGCCCCGCCTGGGTCGAAGACCGTGTGCAACCCGCTGCCGTCAGCCCGCACCACAACCAACTCATTCCAATTGTCGCCGTCGGCATCGTAGTCGAAGGCCAGTTGCTTCCCGTCGGGGGACCATGTCGGGTTTTGGGCGTACTTCAGCGGGCCAGCAATGGCGTGCTGGTTGCTTCCGTCGACGTTCATCACCATCACAGAGCCATCATTCCCGCTCACGCGCAGCCAGGCAATCTGCCGGCCATCGGGTGACCAGGCTGGCGAGATATTGGCTCCTTCGCCATAGGTCAGCCGCATCTGGCCTGAACCATCGGCGTTCATGACGTAGATCTCCCAGTTCTCATTCTTGTAGTAAGCGAAAGCGATCCGACTGCCATCGGCGGACCAGGCAGGATAGTTGTCGCTGGGCCCGTGGTTGGTGAGCTGTCGCAGACCAGAGCCGTCGGTGTTGACAGTGTAGATGTCGTAGTTGCCGCTGCGGTTGGAGGCAAACACGACCCTGGTCGCGCCGCGGTTCAGGCGAGGCCGGATGTCCGACGCCGAGTGGTTCGTCAGGCGTGCGGGTGACAAACCATCCCCACGGGCCAGGTAGATCTCCCAGTTACCATCTCGGTAAGACTGGAAGGCCAGGCGCGACCAATCGCCCAGATCTACCGGCGCGGCGCGGGGGACCCGCGCTTCGATCGGCGCCATGCTCGCGTCCCCGGCCGTTCCTGGGAGTCGGAAGGGTAGCAAGTCCTCCGCCGCGAAGCGCGCCGCGGGGTCGTACCCGGTCGGGAGAGAACTCTGCGCTCTCGCAGCGCCAGCCAACGCGCCGAACAAGAGCGTTAGAAGAGCCAAAACCAAAGCGAGGGACACACGCACGTTTTTCATACGCCGAAACCTCAGTTGTTCCACATCAAAGGGTACTGCTCTGGATGCTCTAACGCGTCCAGTTCGTATCCTCCAACAGCCAGAAGCCTGTCGCACCGATGCCTGTAACCTCAAATTGCCGACGACACATCCTCACCCGTGCCTTCTCACAAACCGATGCATCCGCTCCAGCGCCTCTTCGAGCTGGCCCTTCGCGGTGGCGTAGCACATGCGCACGTAGCCCTCACCGCCCAGGCCGAACGCGGGGCCGGGCACCGCGGCGACCTTCTCCTCCTCCAGCAGAGTCCAGGCGAACTCGTCGGAGGTCATGCCGCTGACGCGGATGTCGGGGAACGCGTAGAACGCGCCCCGCGGCTCAAAGGTGGGCATGCCGATGCTGTTCAGCCCGTTCACCAGGAGCAGCCGGCGCTCGTTGTACGAATCGCGCATCGCCAGCACAGCCTCCTCGGCCGCGGGATCGGTCATCGCGGTGATGGCGGCGACCTGCGCAGTGGTCGACGCCGACATGATGGTGTACTGGTGCACCTTGCGCATGGCGCCCAGGATGTCGGTCGGGCCGAGCGCAAAGCCCAACCGCCAGCCGGTCATAGCATAGTCCTTGGAGAAGCCGCCGATGAGTATGGTCCGGTCGCGCATATCGGGCAGGCTGCTGAAGGTGGTGTGCGCGCCGGCGTAGACCAGCCGGTCGTAGATCTCATCGGAGATCACCAGCAGGTCGTGCCGTTCGGCCACCGCGGCGACCTCCAGCATCCGCGCGCGATCCAAAATCGCGCCGGTGGGGTTGTTGGGGTAGTTGATCAGGATCGCCCTGGTCTTGGGCGTCACCGCGGCCTCAAGCTGCGCACCGGTCACCTGGAAAGTGGTCTCCACGTGGGTAGCGATCGGCACGGGCACGCCGCCGGCAAAGCTCACCTCCGCCTCGTACGACACGAAACACGGCTCAGGGACGATCACCTCGTCGCCGGGGTTCAAGATCGCGGTCAAGGCCAGGTAGAGCGCCTCTGACCCGCCCACGGTGATCAACGTCTCCGCCTCCAGATCATAAGGCACGCCGTAGAGGGCTTCCCACCTGGCCGTGATGGCCCGGCGCAGCTCCACAATGCCGGAGTTGGAGGTGTAACGGGTCTCGCCGCGCTGGAGCGAGGCGATGCCGGCCTGCCGGATGACGTCCGGCGTGACGAAATCAGGCTCGCCGATCCCCAACGAGATCACATCGTCCATGGTCGCGGCGATGTCGAAGAACTTGCGGATGCCGGAAGGCGGCACAGCCGCCACCCGGCGCGAGATACGGTTGGACATGAAGAGAGCCCTCCAAGCTTCAATCTGTGTCTTCGCCCCACACTCTAATGCGGGTTTCTTTGATGATCCATAGGTGACGGTTCACGAGCTGCTCCTGCATCAGAGGCAATGCCCTCCGAAAGGCAGTTAGCACATGAGGCTTGTCCTGCCGATGCAACCGGAGCACCAGAATGCCATGGAACTGTTTCGACGGAGTATCTTCTCAATTCTTCGGGGAATCGCTCGCTGTGGCCGGTCTCCTGACCGAGCCACCGTGGCTCGGTCAGGAGACCGGCCACAGCGAGCGATTCCCCGAAGAATTG
>MNXL01000116.1:29422-34227 GCA_001871755.1 Anaerolineae bacterium CG2_30_64_16 | reverse complement strand
GACAGGAGACCGGCCACAGCTAGCGAGAATCCGAAAATCCCAAATCCGAGATTCCAAATCCGCAATCCGCAATCCGCAATCCGCAATCCGCAATCAGATCGTTCGCAGATGCGGGAACAAGATCACTTCGCGAATAGAGCTGCGGTCGGTGAAGAGCATGGTCAGCCGATCGATGCCGGTGCCAAAACCGCCGGTCGGTGGCAGGCCGTAGCGCAGCGCGTTCAGGTAGTTTTCGTCCAACGGATGGACATTCTCATCGTCCCCGGCCACGGCATCGCGCAGCTCGACGAACCGGGCGCGCTGATCGTCGGGATCGTTCAGCTCGGAGAACGCGTTGCCCAACTCCAGCCCGCCGACGAAGTACTCGAAGCGCTCCACGGTCGTCGGATCGTCCGCCTTCTTCTTGGCCAGCGGGCTGATCTCGACCGGATAGTCGATGATGAAGGTCGGTTGGATCAACGCGGGTTCCACGTGCGTGCCGAACAGCGAATCGATCAGCTTGCCACGGCTGGACCTGGGCTCGGGCTGGTGGCCGATGGCGCGCATCACCCCGGCCAGCGCGGCCGCATCGGGGTAGTCCGCATAGTCGATGCCGGTGGCCTCGCGGATGGCATCGCGCAGGGTGATCCGGCGCCAGGGCGGTCGCAGGTCGATCTCGTGCCCGCCGTAGGTGATGATCAACCCGCCAACGACTTCGCTGGCGATGGCAGCCAGCATCTCCTCGACCCGGCGCATCATGCCGTGATAGTCGGTATACGCCTCGTAGAACTCGAGCTGGGTGAACTCGGGGTTGTGCTTGAAGCTGATGCCCTCATTGCGGAAATCGCGGCCGATCTCGTACACCCGCTCGTAGCCGCCCACCAGCAGCCGCTTGAGGTATAGCTCGAAGCTGATGCGCAGGAACAGCTCTTGCTCCAGTTGGTTGTGGAAAGTGGTGAAGGGCCGCGCGGCCGCGCCGCCATAGATCGGCTGCAATACCGGCGTCTCCACTTCCAGAAAACCGTTGCCGTCCAGATAGCGGCGGATAGCAGCCACGATCCGGGCGCGGGTTCGGAACACAGCGCGGACTTCGGAGTTGGCGAGCAGATCGACGTAGCGCTGCCGATAGCGGGTCTCGGTGTCCTTCAGCCCATGCCATTTGTCGGGCAGGGGATTCAGGGTCTTGCTGATCAACGCCATCTCGCTCACCCGGCACGTGATTTCGCCGGTGCGCGTGGTGAACAGCGTGCCGGTGAGAGCCACGAAATCGCCCAGGTCGATCAGGCGCTTGAATACGGAGTCGTAAAACGCTTCCCCGACCGCATCTCGCCTGACATAGATTTGAATCCGACCGCTGCCATCCTCGATGTGAGCGAAAGCTGCCTTGCCCATGAGGCGCAGGGTGAGCAGCCGACCCACCAGGGTGATCGGTTGATCTTCCACGAGATCGCCGCGTTCGTATGCTGCGGTCGCTTCGGCCGCGGTGTGGGTACGCTGCCAGGGCAGTCGGGCCGGGTAGGGATCCAGTCCCAGGCTGCGCAGCTCGGCCGCCTTGTTCCGCCGGACCAACTGCTGTTCGTTTAGCTCTAGCTCATCCACGATCACCTCGATGCATCACGACCGGATGTTTTTCAAGCGACGCCTTTCGAACAGGAAGGATACCTGGATTCTCGCTTGCGCGGGAATGACTCGGGGAAAGGGAGGCATCCACCTGCTGGGCGTCCACTGAAGTGGGCGTCCACTGAAGTGGGCGACCACTGAAATGGGTGACCATTCAGGTGATATCGATGACTTCGAACTGAATTGGACCGCCGGGGGTTTTCACCAGCACGACATCATCCTTCCGGTGTCCCATGAGGGCCTGACCGATCGGCGACTTCAAGGAGATCCGCCCCTGGGCCGGGTCCACCTCGGCCGAGCCGACGATCGTATAGGACTCCTTGTCGCCGTTCGCCACATCACGGATCGTGACGGTGGCGCCCAATTCGACGGCTTCCTTGGAGCCGTTTTCGTTGATCACCACGGCCCTGGCGAGGAGGTTCTTGACAGTCAGAATGCGCCCTTCGGCGAAGGCCTGGGCGTTCTTGGCCTCTTCGTAACCGGCGTTCTCGGAGATGTCGCCGTCGGACTTGGCGTCACCGATCTGGCGTGCAATCTGAGGCCGGCGGACATTGACCAGAAAATTCAGTTCTTCTTGTAGCTTCTTGAGGCCATCCGCGGTGAGATAGACGGCTTGCGTGTCTTCCATGAACTTCATGCCTCTGGTGATGCAACTGGTGCACGTGGCGCTCCTACACCTGCCAGATAACCACAGGGCGCAGGGATGAAAAAAAGCGCCGACGGCGCAAGGTTTTGGGGCCGGACCGTACCGATCGGGCTGGACACCATCCGGGCCGAACAATAAACGTAGCCGTCAATAGCTAGACGGCTTTTGCATCCTCGATTATAGCCCAACTGCCGGGAACGCGCAAATCGCCTCAGCGTTGGCGCGCCGTTGGCGACGAGTTGACAGATGGCGGTCTGCATGGTATCTTGGTCCGCGTGAGACTCCACCTGAAATACCCACGCGTGCAGTCAGCAAAGTACACAAAGGAGGTCGGTTATGCCCTGGATTTGGCGTCGTTGCTTACGCTCAGGCAGCGTCCTGGCGATGGCTTTCGCGGTGCTGTTGCTTTTCCAGATCATTGGTTTGGGACACGTCACCATCTTTGCTGCATCGGTGGATCAACCGCGTGCCGGCTGCCCGACCCAGACCACGCCTTTGCCCCTCCCGGTTATGCTTACGGTGACCCTCCAGCGCCCTAACAGTCCCCCCCCCAGCGCACCATGGGCGGTGCCCGTGCATCTGGCCCTCTACCCGCCCGGCGACCCGAACACCATCTGCCATCAATGGGATCTGACCCTGGATCAGAACGGCCAGTGGAGCGGCTATCTGGATCTGTTCACGGGCACCTACGACGTGCGGCTCAAGAACATGCACACGCTGCGCAACGTCAAGCGGAGCGTCGCCATCCTCGGTCCTCTCACCATCGACATGGGCACGCTGCTCGAAGGGGACGCGGATGACGACAACCGGGTGCGGTCCTCCGACTTCGCGCTGCTGCGCGCCGCCTATTTCACCCAGGAGGGGGGTCCCGGCTTCGACCCCCGCGCCGATTTTGACGAGGACAACCGCATCCGCTCCAGTGATTTTGCGCTGCTGCGGGGCAACTACTTTGCGACAGGCGATATCGAGGTAGCATCTGCGGTCGCGGCGGGCGTCGCAACCGCGACCGCCGGATCGCAACCGCGTGGCCTTGTCAACCTGGCGCTGGCGCCCGACTCAGCCGAGATCGCGCCCGGTGAAATCTTTACGCTGACCCTGATGGCATATGCCGGTGACCAGCCCTTCGTGGCGATGGATGCCGATATCCGTTTTCCCGCGCAATACCTGGAGGTAGTGGGGCCTGATGGCCAGCCCGCGACGACGGTCGAACCGCTGCCGCCGTTGATCGGTTTCTTCAACCAGGTCAACAATACAACCGGGCGCATCCTATACGGGGCCGGGCTGTTCCTGGGCGATGTGCGCGGCGATGTACCGATTGCCCAGCTGCGCTTCCGGGCGCTGCACGCGATCCCCACGGCGCTGATTAGCCTGGTGGATGGCACCGTCTCGGATGAGACCGGCAAGTTCGTGACCGGATCGCTTTCCGGCGCGCAGGTGTCGATCCTCCCCGCGGGCGGGTTCAAATTTCGATATCTGCCGTTGGTGCTGGATTGAGAGGAGGGATGGCGATGCGAAGCCTGCGCGTTTTGACGGTCCTCGTGTGTCTGTTGGTCGGGAGCGTGGTGGCGCTCGCCGCGGCGCCTGCCGTAGCCGTGGATAAGCCTGCGGCGCACCCGTTGGCAGACGACGTGGCCATCCGGCCCAACGTCAAGAATGTCTCCACCGGCCAGACCTTCAATCTGGAGGTGAAGATCGAGGGCGACATGCCCGTTGTCGGCTCCGACGTGCAGATCACCTTCAACACAACCTACCTGGAATGCCTCCAGGTCATCCACAGCGGGATCTTCGACGCGTATTTCGTCGACCAGAGCAATCTGGCCGCGGGACTGATCTGGTTCGGCGGTGGTACGTTCGCCACGCGGACTCCGTCCTTCACTTTTGTCACGCTGCAGATGCGCGCCAAGAACGCGACCGGCACCACCGTCATGCAGTTCAACCCGGCCGAGACCTCTGTGCAGGGTGAAGCCGGCGCGGTCACCGGCTCGTTGATCAACGGCTCGGTAACGATCAGCCTCCCGCCCACCAGCACGCCCACCGCGACGCCGAGCAACACGGCGACCGTCACGCGCACCCCCACGCGCACCAATACGCCCACGATTACCCCAACCCCGACCAACACCCACACCCCCACGATCACGCCCACGCCCAGCAACACCCCGACCGCCACCCACACCCCGACCCCGAAGCCGGGCAACCTGTGCGTGCTCGCGTTCGAGGATGGGAACGGCAATCTGGTGCGGGACGCGGGCGAGGCGCTCCTGGCCGGCGCGGGGATCGCGGTGCGCGACGTCAACCTGGCGCCGGTCACGCAGTACACCACCGATGGCGTCCACGAGCCGAAGTGCTTTTCCCTGCCGCCCGCGACCTACTACGTCCAGGAGACCGACCCGCCGGGCTACATCTCCAGCGGCCCGAACTGGTACGGGGTGGATCTGTTGAGCCAGGCCGGCGTCACGCTGGCTTTTGCGGATCAGCCTGGAGCCGGCACCGCGACGCCGACCTCCTCGGCGACCCCGACCGCGACCTACACGCCCACAACTACGCGCACTTCAACCCCGAC
>MNXL01000116.1:29327-29408 GCA_001871755.1 Anaerolineae bacterium CG2_30_64_16 | reverse complement strand
CCAGCCCGACCCCCACCTTCAGCCCGTCACCCTATCCCGGTTCTATCGAGGGATTCGTGTGGGAGGATGTCAATCGGGACG
>MNXL01000116.1:10846-29320 GCA_001871755.1 Anaerolineae bacterium CG2_30_64_16 | reverse complement strand
GCAGGCCGGGGAGCCGGCCATCGCCGGCGTCAAGGTGGTGCTGTCGCCGCTCGAGCGGGCGGTCGCAGTCGGCGTGGACGCGGAGACCCTCACCGACACCGCGGGTTTCTATCGCTTCCTGAACGTGTCATCTGGGGAATACGCGCTCACGTTGCCGGAAATGGCCGGCTTCTGGCCCACTACCGGTTTCATCGTGACTGTGCGCGCCAGCCCGACCACCGCGGTGCGGGCCGATTTCGGCTACTATCGGCCGCCATCGTGGCAATTCCTGCCGTTGGTGGTCGAGGAATAGGGCTTGACCAACGCCCTGCGCGCAACCATTGATTGACATAACAAGAGAGAAACATAGACTCGGAGGATTTCCCGACCGTGCGTTTTCGCTTGCTCATTTCCGTCGTGCTCCTGACCCTGGCGGGCCTGGGAGCGTGCAGCAGCGCGGCCCCGACATCGACCCTGGGACCGAAGCCCACCACTCCCGTGCGCACCGCGACACCGCAACCGGCCTCTGACGAAGAAGCGATCCGCCAGTTGATCTTGCTGGAAGGGCAGGGGGTGGTAGCGCAGGACATCACCGGCCTGATGGGACTGTGGGCTGAAGACGCCGTAGTCACTGACGCCAAGCACACGCCCGATGACACGACCGACGACGCGCGCTGGCAGGGCCGCGATGCGATCCGGGAGCGGTACGTGGTGTTGGTGTTTCCGGGGAATCCGAGCGCGGCCGGCGCGACCGACCTGGCGATCACCATCGAGGGAAACGCGGCGACCGCCACCAGCACAACGGTGATTGGCGGCGAGGTCTCGCCTGGCGGTGACCGCTGGACCCTGGCCAAACGCGATGGCCGATGGTGGATCACCGGCCTGACCTACAATCTGGAGCCGCGCTGACCTCACGCAGATGCCCAAAATGGAACCCTCCCGCCCCGCGCGGCGTCTCATGGACAGCTTGCCCGGTGTCTGTTTCAATCAAGGAGGAGGTGTACCATGATGGCTTTCGCCCGTCGGAAGATGAAGTACCCGCCTGTGCTGATCCTGTTTCTGGCTCTGCTGATGCTCGTCCTATACCCCCGCCCAGCGGCCGCGGACGGCATCATCATTCCCCAGCCGCCGGTGGACGTGGACCGGCCGATCCCCTGGCGTGAGATCCCGCTGACCATCAAATATCACCGGGTGGACGTAACCATCACCGACCAGGTGGCCACGACCCATGTGGACCAGGTTTTCGTCAACGAAGCTGACTTCCCGGTGGAGGGCACTTACATCTTCCCGCTGCCCGAGGACGCGGCTATCTCCAGCTTCGACATGTGGGTGGATGGCCAGAAGCTCGAAGGCCAGTTGCTGAGCCGGGAGAAAGCCCGCGCGATCTACGAGGAGATCGTGCGCCGCCAGCGCGACCCGGCGTTGCTGGAATACGTCGGCCGCGGCGCGTTCCAGGCCCGCATCTTCCCCATCCCGGCCGGTGGGGAGCGCCGGATCGAGCTCACCTACACCCAGGTGCTGGCCCAGGAGAACGGGCTGGTGCACTATCGCTACCCGCTCAACACCGAGAAGTTCTCCGCCCGGCCGATCCAGGAGGTCTCGATGACGGTCCACCTGGCGGACAAGTCGCCGTTGCGGGCCATCTACTCGTCCAGCCATCCGGTGGACGTGACCCGGGATGGAGACCGTCGCGCCACCATTGGCTGGGAGGCGCGTGACATCCGCCCTGACCGCGACTTCGACCTCTACTACAGCCTGTCCCCGGACGCGATCGCGGTCAATCTGCTGAGCTACAAGCCCTACGACGAAGACGGCTTCTTCCTGCTGCTGGTGACCCCACCCGTCGAGGCCGCGGGCCAGGTGGTGATCGCCAAGGACGTCACGCTGGTGTTGGACGTCTCCGGCAGCATGGATGGCGAGAAACTGGTCCAGGCCAAGGTGGCCGCGCACTACGTATTGGATCATCTGGGGCCAGCGGATCGCTTCAACATCGTCGCATTCAGCACCAGCGCTCGCCTCTTCGCCCCCGCCCCCGTGTCCGCGGACCGGCGGGCTGAGGGGCACGCGTTCATCGACCGGCTGACCGCGCAGGGCAGCACCGACATCAACCGGGCACTGCTGGAGGCGCTGGCCGGCGCCGATCCGGATCGCCCATCGGTGTTGATCTTCCTGACCGACGGCCTGCCCACGACGGGTGAGGTAGACCCGGATCGGATCGTGGCCAACGTGGCGGCCAACGCGGCCAAATCGGTGCGCCTGTTTGCCTTCGGCGTCGGTTATGATGTGGACACCGTCCTGCTGGATCAGCTCAGCAAAGATCAGCGGGGGGTCAGCGCCTACGTCCAGCCGGGCGAGAAGATCGACGAGGTGGTGTCGGGGTTCTACGCCAGGGTTAGCGCGCCGGTGCTGGTCGATGTGGCGCTGGCGTTCGACGGGATGCAGGTGGACGACCTCTACCCCTACCCCCTGCCCGATCTTTTCGCGGGCACGCAATTGGTTGTGGTCGGCCGCTATCGAGCGAGCGGCGTTGCCGATCTGCGCCTGTCAGGCGTCGTCAACGACCGGCCACAAACCTACACCTACCGGAACCTGAGCTTTGTGCCGCGCGGCGGGGACGAGTTCATCCCCCGGTTGTGGGCGCAGCGCAAGATCGGTTACCTGCTGGGGCAGATCCGGCTCCATGGCGTCAACGACGAGCTGGTGGGCGAGGTGGTGGCGCTCAGCACGCGCTACGGCATCGTCACACCGTACACCTCCTTCCTGGTGCAGGAGCCAGAGCTGGCGTTGACGGATGCCGGCCGCGAGTTGCTGAGCCAGGCGTTGCAGGCGCCGGCCAGGGGGACACCTGGCATAGGCGGCGCGCCTGCTGCGCCGGCCCTGGCGCCTGAGGCGCGCAGCGGCGCCGGGGCTGTCGAACGCTCGGTGACGGAAAAGGAGTTGCAGGCGGCCGACCAATCCTTCGGCGTGGCCGCGGCCCCTGCTGAGGCGGCCGATGCGCAGGTCAAGCAGGTGGCTGACAAGACGTTCGTGTTGCACGAAGGCGTCTGGCAGGACACGGCCTTCGACGCGACTGCCCAGACGGCCGAGCTCGTGGCGTTCGGGGGCGACCGCTACTTCCAACTGCTGACCCAATACCCGGAGATCGGGCGCTTCCTGGCGCTGGGTGATCGGGTGACGGTCGTGTTGGCGGGGCAAGCCTACACGGTTGGTCCAGAGGGGCAGACGGGAGCCGTCGGCCCGGAGACGCAGCCCACCGGGACGGACAACCAGAGTGCGACGCAGGAGCCAGCCCCGACACCTCTATCCCCCACACGGGCGCCGGCCCTGGTCACGCCAACCATCGAGTCGGCCGAGTCTGGTGCGGCAACTCCTGCGGGAACGCCGCCCATCTGCTCAGGCGCAGCCCTGATCGGTCTGATCGGCGTTGCTGTGCCGCTCTGGCATCGCCGCCGGCGTTGAGCAAGCCTTTCCCCGCGCCAGGCTTCCGAAGCAGAAAACGCTTCGGAAGTCTGGCGCGAGCCCTCATCCGTCCCGCCACAAGTGACATACCTCACGATATTGCCAGCCCCGCGGTCCCGTGCTATAATCGACGTCAGTCAATGATCTGTATCCTAACCTGGACAAGCCAGAGCCAACCAGACAAATGCCATCAGAGAATTCTTGTCTGTCGTGCAAGGATTTAACTGGTTAGGCCCTAACCCGGACAAGCCGGAACCAAGAAGGTGACAACCTGGCTCACAAAATTCTTGCACAAAAAGCAAGGATCTCGTGGGTTAGGCCATATTGTAGCTAAAGTTCCTCTTGCTTTGAGGTTGAGCTGCACTTGGTAAGTTCCAGAAAAATACTTATCCCAAAACCCCCTGCGATCCCCGGAAAAACCGGCGATCTTGGGACAGCTATTTTTCTGGAACGGCCTTATCTGGAGTGGTGGCAGCTTTTGGGATGTGGAGAGCTCAATGGATCGGCGCGACATTCTGATGGCGCTGCCCGTTTTCGCCGGCCTGTCCGAGCGGGATTGGGAAAAAATCGCTGATCTGTTCAGCGAGCGTCAATACCAGAAGGACGACTACCTCTTCCTGGAGGGGGAAGCGCCAGAGGCTCTGTACATCGTCAAGACGGGCAAAGTCAAGGTTCTGCGCCACTCGACGGACGGCAAAGATGTCGTGCTGCGGGTGTGTAGCATGGGCCAGATGCTGGGGACGGTCGCCACGTTCGACGGCAGTGGCTACGCGGGGACGGCGCAGGCCATCGAGAATTGCACCCTCTTGGTCATCGCCCGCAACGATTGCCTCACACTGGTCAATCGCTATCCGGTTTTTGCGTTAGCCGTCATCAACGATCTCGGCACCCGGTTGCGCGGCTCAGCAGAGCAAATCCGCAGCCTGGCCGTGGAGCGCGTCGAGCAGCGAATCGCTCGGGTGCTGTTGAAACTGGCCGAGACGTCCGGATCCGATGTCCCCGATGGCCGCGTGATCGAGATGCCCCTGACGCGCCAGGACGTCGCCGACATGACCGGCACTACGGTCGAGACCGCCATCCGGGTCATGAGCAAGTTCCGCCGCAATGGCCAAATCCGCACCCGGCGGGGCAAGGTGGTATTGGTGGATCGGCAGGCTTTGCAGGCCATCGCTGAGTCCAGGTGAACATATTGACACCTACTTTCCGGCGTGTTAGAATAACGTCGCTTGCCGGTGAACCGCCGCCCCGTTGGCTTTCCTGCCAGTGGGGAGGAACCTCCCGACTCCCATCCTGCCCCTGTGGCTGGAAAGGCTGCCCCACGAAACCGTAAGTGGGGGCGCCCGGAGAGAGATCCCTGGGTGACTACAACCGCAACAGAGAGCAAACCCGCCCGGCGCCGTGCGCCGTGGTAAGGGCTGAAACGGTGGGGTAAGAGCCCACCAGTCCCGTTCCGCAAGGGCGGGAGCTAGGCGAGCGTGCGGCTGGGAGCAAGGTGAGTGGGCCGGGTCCTGAGCGGCCCCTGCGGGGCCTGGCGAAGGGTTCGGTCTCATCGCAGCGTTGCCGGTGAAGGTGGGTCACACCCACCAGGCCAGGCAGCGCCATCCAAACGGCCTTCAGCGATGGAGGTTGCTGGGTGAGATAGATGGCGGTCGGCTCGTAAGGGCTATACTGAATCGGGGGTATGACCCGGCAAGCGCTTGCTACAGGGTTGCCTGTCACCAGGGCACCCCGCCGACGTGGCGGAATGGCAGACGCTGCAGACTTAGGATCTGCTGCCCTTTTGGGCGTGGAGGTTCAAATCCTCTCGTCGGCACAACCGGATTTCGGATTGACGATTGCGGATTGGTCTTGATGGATGCTGTCGCGTGGCTGTGGCCGCCGTTCGACAGAGCTCACGCTGAGGTCTCCTGATCGAGCCACCGTGGGTTTTCAATCCGAAATCGGCAATCGAAAATCCGCAATCGATACGGGCCCGTGGCCTAGCGGGAAGGCGCCTCCCTTGCACGAAGACGCAAAACTTGCGCTGTCCTGTCTTTTGTGTTACCGTGGCAACATGGATGAGTTCATAGTGTCTGACGAGTATGATGGTCAACGGCGCAGGTTGTACCCCCATACGTGCGAGATATGTGGGACCAAGACCTATGTCCCCAAGAATAGGCTTGAGGGGCGCAGATACTGCTCACCGCAATGTGCCCAACTTGGACAGCGTATACGCGTTCGGTTAGTGTGTGCATATTGTGGTAAGGAGTTCGAGCGCGCTGCCAGCAAAGATGGACGGCGTACAGCAAGCGGTTTGAACTTCTGTAGTCGTTCTTGCAAAGATCATGCTCAGAGGATTGGCGGAATCGAGGCTATACAACCCGATCACTATGGCAATGGAATTCGCAATTACCGCGTCAAAGCCTTGCGGGTTGACGAAGAAGCATGTTGTGCCGAATGTGGCTACCATGAATATATTGCAATGCTCGATGTACATCATAAGGATGGCAATCGTAGCAACAGCGCGCTAGACAATCTTGAGATCCTATGCGTGTGGTGCCATGCTTTGAGAACCCGAGGTGTACCCAGACATAGATTCTAGGGGGGTTGGTGCAATGGGAGCACAGCGCCTTTGCAAGGCGCAGACATGGGTTCGAATCCCATACTCTCCACTTGGCTCATGGCTGGATTTTGACAGACTACCGAAGTTGCGTATAATAGACCTTGTTGGTGCAAGGTAAACAGCAATCGTGCGGGTGTAGTTCAGTGGTAGAACGTCTCCTTGCCAAGGAGAAGGTCGTGGGTTCGAATCCCATCGCCCGCTTCCCAAGTTGATGGCTGATAGCAGAGCGCTGTTAGCAGCCGGCTGAGCCCCCCGGGGGGTGCTTCCGGCCATCTGCCATCAGCCATTTGCTATATCTGCCGAGGTAGCTCAGTTGGTAGAGCACGCGACTGAAAATTGCGGTGTCCCCAGTTCAAGTCTGGGCCTCGGCACCTCCCCAAGGAATGGGCATTCGGGGGTCGTCTAACGGCAGGACAGGAGCCTTTGGAGCTCCCTATCGGGGTTCGAATCCCTGCCCCCGAGCTGCTGTTGGGCTGAATGACGCCTGATTGTTCGACGGGATGCTATGTTACAGATCCAACGACGCGGTGGCCATAGCTCAATCGGCGGAGCACCTGGTTGTGGCCCAGGAGGCTGTGGGTTCAAGCCCCACTGGCCACCCTCGTAGTGTGAATGCCCGGCTTTCCTGCGCGGAAGTCGGGCGTTTTCTTTGTCCTTGGCAACTGTAAGCTGGTGCGCTCCCAAGGGGTCGTGTTCTCAGGTGAGGCAGGCGATCATGCAACGTGTGTTGGTCCTCAACGCTACCTACGAGCCGCTCAGCGTCGTTTCGGTGCAACGGGCTATCATCCTGCTGTTAAAGGAAAAGGCCGAGTTGGTCGAAGCCACGGAGGAACGCTTGCACGCGGCTCGCACGTCCGTTCCGGTCCCGCTGGTGATCCGCCTCGTCTACTTCGTGCGCATCCCCAGACAGGTGACTATCGCACCTACGCGCAACAGTGTGCTGCTGCGGGATAATTACACGTGCCAGTACTGCGCCGGCTCCCCGGGGCGGGCCAATCTTACCCTGGACCACGTCGTGCCGCGCTGTCGGGGCGGCCAGGCCACCTGGGACAACCTGGTGGCCGCGTGTCGTGAGTGCAACACGCGCAAGGGGAATCGTACGCCGGAAGAAGCTGCGATGCCGTTGCGACGCAGACCAGGCCGGCCGCACTACCTGGCTTTCCTGCTGTTGACAGGGGCTGGACCGCAAGATACGTGGGGTAAGTACGTTTTCCTGGAGAAGTAAGCGCAGTCCGGGGCGCCAGTGTCCAGAAACAAGGTAAGGGACGGGAATACTCCCGTCCCTTACCCTGTTGGGCGCTGTAGCACTACCGGATAAACCGAGGTGATGCTACAGCGCCACGCTTGGTACTACGTTGGTCCATTCGCATCACCTCCTCGGTTATAGGATGGCGATTTTTGGCGCCCGGTCGGGCGGCTCCGTGAGGGCGTGCCCTTCACGGACGTGGCTGATTATGGCAGAGAATCGGCCGCCTGTCAAGTTGGACTTAAGAAGAAAGCCGCTGCCCCAGGCAGCGGCTTTCGGTGCTCTGTGAACGGCTTGAAGTGCGACGAGGTCTGGGGGCGCTCCAGAAGGGTCGCAGTTTACCGATGAAGATGCCGTATTTGGTCATCCCTCCGGGCTGCCTCGCACCGATCCACAAAGCGAGGGGGCTATCAACGGCTGATTTCGGCCAATTGCGGCTCATGGCTGCAATTGGCCCTCATTAGGGCTAAGGATTAGTTCTCAGTCCTTAGCATAGTCGTTCATCAGCCACCACGATCAGCATCATACACCCGATCAAGCGGATTGTCAACCCCCAAAATTGAGGAGCAGCCATGCGCGAGCCGAAGATCTACCCTTTGACATTCACCCCCGTTCTGCGCGACTATATCTGGGGCGGCCGGCGCCTGGAGACGCTGTACGGCCGAGCGCTCCCCCCGGGGATCATCGCCGAGAGTTGGGAAATCTCGGGTCATCCGGGCGCGTCCACGGCCGCGGATGCGGGCTACTGGGTCGGGCACGCGTTGCCGGCGATCCAGGCCGCCCTTGGCGAGCAGTTGACCGGGAGCCGGGCCGCCTGGGCGCTGGCGCGAGGCAAGTTCCCGCTGCTGATCAAACTGTTGGACGCCCACCAGGACCTCTCAGTCCAGGTGCACCCCGATGACGCATACGCGCTGATGCACGAGGATGGCGAACTGGGCAAGACCGAGATGTGGTATGTGCTGCACGCCGATCCTGGTGCTGAGCTGATTCTGGGTTTGCAGCCAGGGACGACCCGGGAGGCGTTCCGGGCGGCTCTGGAGGAGGCGCAATTGGAGCGCGTGCTGCGTCGCGTGCCGATCCAGGCCGGCGACGCGGTGGTCGTGCCCGCGGGCGCGGTCCACGCCCTGTTGGGCGGCACGGTCGTGACAGAGATCCAGCAGAGCTCCGACACCACCTACCGCGTTTACGACTGGGGGCGCGGCGGCGCCGATGGCGCGCCGCGATCGTTGCACGTGGACAAGGCGCTCGACGTGATCGACTTCGCGGGCGCGCCGGAAGGAGTGACGGGACGGGTCCTCTTGGCCGATGCGGCCGGCCTCAAACGCGTCGAACTGGTTCGCAACGCGTATTTCGTGGTGGAGGAATTGACGTTGGCGGCTGGCGCAACCTACACCGGCATCTGTGATGGCTCGACGCTGGAGATCTGGGGCTGCGTGGCCGGGCAGGCGGCTGTGGAATGGGCCGGCGAACCCGTGCCGCTGTCGGCCATCCGCTACGCCCTGCTGCCGGCGGCGTTGGGGGAATTTTGTATTACTGCCCAGGTCCTTAGCACGTGCTTGCGCGTGTACTTGCCCGAACCCGCAAGATGAGCAAGGTGAATCCGCAATACCGCAAAACTCACTATTGTCACCCTGAGCGCAGCGAACGGATGCTTCACTGGCGACCTGCCGCAACGCATTTTGGGCGGTAGACCCGTTCAGCATGACAGCGAGCGAGTTCCTTGCCGGGGCGCATCCCCCCGCGGCGGGATGGGGAACTCAGAATGACAGCCGCCAGATAACGAGTTTTGCTCCATGGCGTTAATCCTGCGGCGCTTGCCGTGGCGCCAGACCGCCCGGAAATCAATTTCCGGGCTACCCAACAGCGCCCGGTGAACCGGGCTGCCTCGGTGTGCGGGGCGTCTAGCCCCATTCATGGGGCGCTGCGCAGGTAGCCCGGTCGATTTATCGCCGGGCGGGTTTCGTCAACTCGAATGATGATTTTGCCGGAGTAGACTCTTAACGTCCTTCCGCGGCCTTTCGCCCATCTCAGACGACGGATTCATCCATCGCGATCAGGACGGCTGCGGCGCAGGCTTCAAAACCACGATGGCCAGCGGCGGCAGCGTGACCTCGATGGAATAGGGCTGGCTTTGCCACTTCAACTCCTGGGCCGGCAGCCCCAGCCCGTTGCCGACGTTGCCCCCGAAGTAGTACTCCGAGTCGCTGTTCAGCAGTTCGCGGTACGTTGTCAGCGCCGGCACGCCCACCCGATACCCGGTATGCGCCACCGGCGTGAAGTTGCAGATCACCACCAGGTGGTCCGCAGGGTCTTTGGCCTTGCGGATATACGATATGACGCTGTGCTCCCAGTCGTTGGCATCGATCCACTCGAAGCCGGTCCAGTCGTAGTCCAGTTCGTAGAGCGATGGCTCGCGCTTGTAGAGGCGATTGAGATCGGCAATCCATCGCATCAGCTTTCGATGTGGCTCGAAGTCGATCAGATGCCAGTCGAGGCTGCGCTCCTCGCTCCACTCCTGCCACTGGCCGAAATCCTGGCCCATGAACAGCAATTTCTTGCCTGGATGGGTCCACATGAAGCCATAGTAGAGCCGGAGATTGGCGAATTTCTGCCAGGCATCACCGGGCAGCTTGTCGAGCATGGCATGTTTCAGGTGCACGACCTCGTCGTGGGAAATCGGCAGGATGAAGTTCTCGCTGAAGGCGTACATCAGCCCAAAGGTGAGCTTTTGGTGGTGGTACTTGCGGTAGATGGGATCCTTGGCGACGTAGTCCAGCGTGTCGTGCATCCAACCCATGTTCCACTTGAAGGTGAACCCCAGGCCGCCCAGGTAGGTGGGCCGGCTCACCGCAGGGAACGCGGTGGATTCTTCGGCCGCGGTGATCGCGCCGGGGTGGTGCTCGTAGACCAGTTCGTTCAACCGGCGCAGCAGGGAGATGGCCTCCAGGTTCTCGCGGCCGCCGTGGACGTTGGGGACCCACTCGGTGCGGCCGTAATCCCGATAGAGCATCGCCGCGACCGCATCCACACGCAACCCGTCGATGTGGTATTTGTCCAGCCAGAAGAGCGCGCTGTTCAGCAGGAATTGCCGGACCTCGTGACGCGCGTAGTTGAAGACCTTGGTACCCCACTCCTTGTGCTCGCCGATCCGGTCGTCGGCGTATTCGTAGAGCGCGGTCCCGTCGAAGTTGACCAGCCCGTAGTCGTTCTTCGGGAAGTGAGCCGGCACCCAATCCAGGATGACGCCGATGCCGTTGCGATGCATGGTGTCCACGAAATACTGGAAGCCATCGGGCGTGCCGAAGCGACTGGTGGGCGCAAAGTAGCCGGTGACCTGATAGCCCCAGGAGGCGTCCAGGGGGTGCTCGGTGATCGGCAGCAGCTCGATGTGGGTGTAGCCCTGCGCTTTGACGTGGGTCGCCAGCTTGTCGGCCAGGTCGTGGTAGCTGAGGTAGCTGTTGCTGTCGGGCACGCGCATCCATGACCCCAGGTGCACCTCGTAGATCGCGACCGGCTCGTGCAACAGATCGCTCTCCGTGCGCTGGGCCATCCAGGCTGCGTCCTCCCATTCGTAGCGAGCGATGTCCCAGACGATCGAGGCGGTCTTGGGACGCACCTCCGCGCAGAAACCCTGGGGGTCGGTCTTTTGCAGGATCGTGTCGTAGCGGGTCTTGATCTCGTACTTGTAGGTCGTGCCCGGTCCCAGCCCGGGAATGAATAGCTCCCAGAGGCCGGAGCTGCCTCGCATACGCATCGGGTGCTGGCGGCCGTCCCACCGGTTGAAGTCGCCGATCACGCTGACGCGCACGGCGTTCGGCGCCCACACCGCGAACAGGACGCCCGGGGTGTCGTCGATCGTCATGACCTGCGCGCCCAGCTTCTCGTAGGTGCGAAAGTGGTTCCCCTCGTTGAACAATTGCAGGTCCAGATCGCCGAGCACCGGCAGGAAGCGGTAGGGGTCGGCGCGCTGGCGGGTCTCGCCATCCTTGTTGAGGGTGCGGATTTCGTAGCGGAACGGCTCAGCCAACCCCGGAAACTGCGCCTCGAAGAAGTCTGTGCCCTCCAGCCGTGTCATCGCCTGCATCTCCCCGGAAGCAGGCGCCACCCAGGCTTGTTTGGCAAACGGCAGGAAGGCACGGACCGCCACGGCCGGTTCCCCCTTGATCGTCACGGGATGGGCGCCGAGGACCGTGAACGGATCATGGTGGTAGGTGTAGACGATCTTGTCGAGTTCTTCTTTGGGGACGGTGAACTGCATAGTCCTGCTCCTCTATCGTGACAGGGGCAACCTCCGGTCACCCGGGCGCGGGGAAGGCCATTCAAGTATGGGTCAATTCTACCTGCTTGGGGTGAATCAGGCAAGTTGACCGGCCGGATTTGCTGAAAGGGTCGGGCCTGGATATAATGATCGAAGCCGCGTGGAGAGGTCGCATAGTCCGGCCTAGTGCGCACGACTGGAAATCGTGTATCCCGGAAGGGATCGAGGGTTCAAATCCCTCCCTCTCCGCCACTATTGAAGGGCCGCTCACATCGTGGGTGGCTCTTTCTTTGACAAAAACCCCGCGCTGGGTTACCATAGGCGTGGTCGTGCTAGACGGGGAGCTAGCGGTGCCCTGTACCCGCAACCCGCTATAGCGGGGTCGAATTCCCTTTCGAGGATCGGCGGTTAGCAGGACTGCCCTGTCAGCGGGCGTTGAGGACTGGGTCTCGTGCGGCGAGGACCTGCGAACCGGGTCAGGACCGGAAGGTAGCAGCCCTAAGTGGTCCCCCTCGGGCGCCACGAGGCAGCCTGGTCTGAGCAAGCTGGCGTGGGCAAGCTGAGTAACGAGGTACGAAAAAGGGTGCACGACCAGGTATCATCGAAGGGGGCGAGTCGCACGGGCGGCTCGCCCCCTTTTGAATTGAGACCAGGCGATTTGCTTCCTTCTCTTTGGCGCCATTGGGGGAGAGACCACAGAACGGCTCACAAGACCTGATGTAGACTTTCTCATGCTTGGCCAGGCATTTGCTCTCGCCTGACAACCAGCACGATCCACACCCAGTGTGCGCCACTCGAAGGAACATAGGAAGGTAAAGATGAGAAGACATCGCTTTGTGAGGCCGATGCTGATCGTGGTCGCCCTGATCATCGTGATGACCGTCCTGGCTGCCTGTTCCACGGCCGCACTCGCGGCGCAGCCGGCCGGTGGGAACCCCGCGCCGACGACAGTTGTCCAGCCGTAGCCGCCGACCCAGGCCCTCGCGGCCACGCAGACCCTTGCCCAAACGCAGGCCCCCACGCCGACCCAGGCGCGCACAGCCGCTCCGCCCGCGGCGGTCAGCCTGGCCAGGGACCTCATGCCGATCTTGGAGCAGCGCTGCATCAAGTGCCACGGTGGCGAGAAGACGGAGGCCGGGTTGTCGCTCAAGAGCTATGCCACGATCATGCAGGGGGGGAAGGACGGCCAAGTCGTGGCGCCGGGTGATCCGGCGAGCAGCCTGCTGGTCAAGCTCGTGGTCGAGGGAAAGATGCCCAAGCGCGCACCGCATTTGAAGCAGGCTGAGGTGGATATCATCACCGCGTGGGTGCAGGCTGGCGCGCCGAATAACTGAGACGGCTACGCCGAAGTGAAGAGAGTCGGAGGCGGCCGCGTGGCCGCCTCTTTGCTGCCGTCCTCTGATTACCTTTTGATCTTGCCCGGCAGAATGTAGGGGTAGTCCTTCCCCAAGAGCCCATGCAAAAACCGGTCGACCTTTCTGAAGTTCAGGTAGAGCCGCCAGATCCAGGCGTCTTCCCGGTAGTAGGCGCGGACCTCGTCCACTGTGATCGGCTTGAAGCCGCCTGCCTCGATCTCGGCCGCGCAGAACCCATTGACCGCCTCCACCAGATCGGGTACCAGGTCGGCCCGTTGCTCCTTGAAGAAGTTGGCGATGATGTCGATGGTGACCTTGCGGAAGTCGTAGTAGCGGGTCATCACGTCCTCCAGAAAGAGCAGCCGGAGGATCCAGACCATGAAGGAGGGCGCGCTGCGCAGGAAGAGCTCGGGGTCGAGTTGCTCTTTGCCGTTCACGGTGAGAAAAGGGGAGCTCGTGTCGAAGTAGATCAGCTCCACCTCGTCTGGGAGGCCGCCCGCGGTCGGGTCGAAGTCGGCGATCGCCCAGTTCGAGATCTGGCCGTCGATGCCGAGTTCCAGCTCGCCCCGGTGCTCCTTGTTGAAGTCGAAAACCTTCGCGGTCTCGCGTAACACGGCCAGGACGAGCCGCCTGACGTCATCGGCCGGAAGGCGGTGGATTACCTGGTGGCCGACAGCCTCAGCGGGGAAGCGCTCCTGGACGATGTAGATGACGATTCGCCCCGTCCGGTCATTGACCACCCGTACCACGTCGCTCGGGACGACCCGCAGGCCGACGCGCTCCTCCAGTACCTGGATCGCCTGACGGTAGAGGACCTCGTGGCGTTCGGCCTCTTGCGCGGTGCGGAACATCGGCATCCGCTTGTATGCCAGGTCCCGCTCGGCGCCCACGCCGATTTCGAGCACGGTACTGATCTCCCCATACCCCATCACCCTGGCCGGGATCTCGCCCCGTTCCGGGAACCGGGGATCGAGTCCCTGCTCGAATCGCCGCAGCAGATCGAGATCGATTGCCAGACCAGCCATGTTGCCTCCTTCCGCCGCAAGAGCCACCCCCTTCGACGGGCTCAGGGCCAACGCTTCGGTACGGCCTCTGGCCTATCCTTCGACCGGGCTCAGGATGCACTCAGGAGCCTCTTGCTTGAGTGATTTCTCGCAATAGCGCAAAATTCACTTTGTCACCCTGAGCGGGTTGACCCCAAGTGTTACGTCACGGTATCAAAACAGCGAAGGGTCTCGCCTGGGTGAGGAGATTCTTCGCTTTCTTGACTGTGCACCGTCACGCTCGGGGCAGAGCCGCTCAGAATGACACATGGACGACAGTGAATTTTGCGGTACTGCGATTTCTCCATCAGGGTCTCAGCATCCTTTCCACATCGCCGAGGGCCTTGTCGGCCCGTTCGAGGATTTCGTGGGCCAGGTCGCGGCCGATGATCAATGGCGGCAACAGTTGGGCGACTCGCGGGTCATTGTTGGCGTACACCGAGAGAAGCCCGTTGTCGTAGGCCGCTTTGGTGAAGAGCGGCCCACAGGTTGCGTTTGCCATTTCGATCCCCATCATCAGACCCAGTTGGCGCAGGGCGACCAGGACCTGCGGATGTTTCGCCTTCAAAGCCTGGAAGCCCTCCGAGAAGAGGCGTCCGATCTCCTGGACGTGGCTCAAGAAGGCGGGGTCGGATGAGAGCTCCAGCACCTTGAGCGCCACCGGACACCCCACCTCAGCCCCGCCGAAGGTGGAGATGTGGATGAAGGGGTCCTGATGAAAGACGGTCTCCAACTCCTCCCTGAAGCAGGTCGCGGTGATGGGATAGATGCCGCCCGAAAGGCCTTTGCCGATCACCATGATGTCGGGCGTCACACCGAAATGCTCGATGGCCCACAGCCGGCCGGTCCTGCCCAGGCCGGCCTGGATCTCGTCGATGATCAGGAGCGTCCCGCGGCTGTCACACAGCGCGCGGACCTCGCGGAAGTATTTTGGATTGGGGATCGTCATTCCAAAAGTGGCGGGGATCGTTTCGAGGAGCACGGCCGCGGTGTCATCGTCGATGATCGGCTCCAGGCTGGCCGCATCGTCGAAGGGGGCCTGCACGAAACCCGGCGCGACGGGGCCGAAGGGCGCCCGGTACTTCTCGTCGCCGGCCGCCAGCGCCAGCCCGGTGTGCCCGTGATAGCCGCCCCGCGCGGAGATCACCTTGCCCCGCCCCGTATACCCCCGCGCGACCTTGATGGCCAGGTCGATTGCCTCACCGCCGCTGACCCCGAACACGGTGTAGGGCAGGTCCCCGGGGGCCAGCCGGGCGAGCGCGCTGGCCAGGGCCGCCCGCCCCTCGCTGATCAGGTGGTGGTTGCCGATGTCCAGTTCCCCCAGGCTCTGCCGCAGGACCTCGATGATCTCGGGGTTGCGGTGGCCCAGGTTGAAAACCCCGCCGTTGCAGTGGCAGTCGATCAGGCGCTTCTCCCCGGCAAGATCCCAGAGATAGGGTCCTTCGCGCCGGCCGAGCGCGAAATCGATCCCTGCGGACCGGAAGAACGCGACCTTACCCGAAGAGACGTGCCGGGCAAAGAGGTCTATGGTTTTTGACTTACTGTGAGTCCCCACATAGGTGAGTCGTGGCGTTGCCATGGGTACCTTCTCTCTTGCGATGCGCACTTGGTTGACAGACACACGCTACTATCGCAATCCCGGCCGTGCTCATCCCTCGACGCTCGGCAGGTAGACACGGTAGCCTTGCCCGAGGTCGATGAGATACTGGGTCATCGCCTCGATCTGCGCGTCCTGCATGGAATCCGGGACCGGTTCCCGCAGTTCGTTGGGCAGGGCGTCGTTCACCAGTCTGTTCTGCAAATCGACGTAGAGCGCATTGCTGGGATCGGTGATGTTGTCAAGCTCCAGCCGGCCGCGCTCGGTGGCGTAGTCGTAGCATTCCACTTCCTGCCCGTTGGTGAGGATTTCGTTCGTGTTCTCGCGCCAGAAACTGTAAGTGCTGAACTTCCCTGTGTTCGTCCGGTAGCAGATGACGTGTTTGGGCGTATCGTTGCTGAAGGGCGCGTAGTCCACGTCGATTTTCTCCTCCAGGCCAGGCTCGTCGGTGGTGTGGAGGATATAGTCGCGTCCCGGCGCGGCGGGGTTTTGCACGATGGAAAGCAGATCCAGACGGTGCGCCAGGTGGGAATACTGCGACTGGGAACGCCAGTCGCCGCTGCCATAGGCGATCGTCATCAGCAGAGACGACAGGTCGATGTGGGACGTCAACTGCGTGCGTGCGCCCGGCTGCGCCGCCAACTGCCCCGAGTAGTCCTTGACGCACAACGGCACGCGGATCGACTCCTCGTAGACCGCGCCACCCTTCCCGCGCAGCCCGTGCGACCCGCAGTAATCCCCGTGATCCGCGGTGAAGATCACGACCGTGTTGGCCTTCACCGCGGGCGCGGCATCGAGCGCGTCCAGGACGACGCCGATCTGCGTATCGACCAGCTCGTGCATGTACAGGTAGACATCGAGCATGGAAATCCAGTCCTGCTGATCGGACGGCTTGTAGCCCATAGAGCCGAACTGCCTGTTGGCGGCCTGGATCAGTTCCTGCTGTAAGCTGGGTTTGTGGGCGGCCAGAAGTTCTGCCCGGGTTTCATAGTTGGGCGGCAGCGAAGAGAAGACACTGGGGACGTTGCTTTCCTCCGGCGGAATCAGCCGTGGATAGAACATGATATCGTGCGGGTTGACGAAACTGACCGTCGCGCACCAGGGCTTTGTCGCCTGGCTGCCGGTGTCCTTGAGCCAATCGGCAAATTGCACGGCAATGTCGTCATCCACCTGCAGACCCTGGCCGGGCGTTCCGTGGGGATCAGGGCAGGTGTAGGTGTTGAAGCCATATGGCTCCAGGTATGTATAGGGCGGGTCCGCGCCATTGCAGTCGTCCGAGACGTGCCATTTGCCAAACCAGTGGGTGTCGTAGCCAAACTGACGCAAGTTGGTTCCCCAGGTGGGGAAGTCCGTATTCAGATAGCTCGTTTGGGTGATCATACAGTAGTGTTGGTGGGTGTACAGCCCGGTCAACATGCAGGCGCGTGAGGGGGTGCAGGCGGTGGCCGCGGCGTAGTGATGGGTGAAGTTGACCGCCCCTTGCTTGACGCGCGCGATGTTGGGCAAGCGCTGGTCCAGATCGCCGGCCTCATCGAACCACTGGGGATAACGCATCTGGTCGACGATGATCACGAGGATATTGGGGTTGGCGCTCTGTGACTGCGACTGCGGCTGCGGCCGTGGCTGCGGCGCGGACCAGGCGCGGGTGTGCACGGCCATCTCCGCGGTGAGTGCGACGGCGCTCGATTGCGCGGCCACTTGCAGAAAACGGCGGCGGCTGATGTGACTCATCTGCTTCTCCTCTTCCAGCCCGGCGACCATCCGCCCTCCCTGATCAAGCAGTTACACCGCGACGGCGGTCGCGGGGGAGGTCCCGGCGACGAGCGCCGTCGGCCCCAAGCGGGCCAGTGCAGGTTGCGCGGCAGGCGGCAGCTCGGGTGACTTCGAAGGCCATCAGGTTGAGACCGTCGGCCCACACCCTTATCGATGTACTGCCCTCACGAATGTATCAGCAGCCCATTGGTTGATGCTCTTTCCGCTGACCTCAGCCGCCGTGGCAACTGCGGCATGGACTTCAGGCGGGATACGCAACATGATTCTGCCTGAATAAGGTCTCTGCGGAGGACGATTCAGTTTTTCGCAGGTTTCAAGATAATCGTCAACCGCTTCCCTGAAAGCAGCACGCAACTCCGCTACTGATTCACCATGAAAGCCCACCACATCGTTGATCCCTGCGATATGTCCGATAAAGCAATTGTCCACATCGCTATATTCGATTCGAGCAGCGTATCCTTTGTAAGTCATTGTTCTCACGGCTCTATTCCTGCTTGCTCCAAGAAGCGTCGCGCATCACGCACCTGGTACGGCATAGCCTCCTTCCGCGGATGGGGGCGATGAAATGTAGCGACAACATCATTCAGCACAAACCGCACCCGAGACCCGCTGCCTTCGACGACCTCGGCCCCAAGAGCAATGAAAAGCGCTTCGATACGCTTCCACTCCAATGTGACTGGAACCGGGGTTGTGAAGATAGCATCCAGCGCTCTCTGATGTCGTTTATTCATGAATCACATGATAGCATGTTTTGCTATCGCCCACAAGTACCCGATCACAGGGTAACCATTCACTGCATAACCGGACCGCAAATGGCATGACGCGGCATGGTCGTAGGTTCCCGTGTAGCGAACCAGTGCTCACTGGATCTCCAGCCGTTTGACCATCCAGTGGTCGCTCTTCCCGAACCACCCAACCTTTGTCTCCAACCGGACGCGGTCCGCCGCACGATAGACCCCCACGATCAACCGGTAGTCCCCTGCGGGCAGGTCGGCGGGCAGGCCCAGGGTGTGCCGGTCGCGCACCAACTCGCCCGCAGCCCAGTTCAGGGTCGGGTAGAAGCCGCGAGCCGGCTCCTCCTCCAGCCCGGCGACCACCTGACCGCTCTCGTTA
This sequence comes from Anaerolineae bacterium CG2_30_64_16, assembly GCA_001871755.1. Lineage (GTDB taxonomy): Bacteria > Chloroflexota > Anaerolineae > CG2-30-64-16 > CG2-30-64-16 > CG2-30-64-16. The sequence continues at coordinate 10,895 of MNXL01000116.1, read as the reverse complement.
AGCAGTTGCGCCACGGCGACCAGCGGCTCGCCCGGCGGCTCGGTCGCCT
>MNXL01000116.1:4020-10836 GCA_001871755.1 Anaerolineae bacterium CG2_30_64_16 | reverse complement strand
GCCAGAGCAGATCGACCGGGATCTGCCCGCCGGCCGCCACGACGGTCGCGGGGGAGGTCGCGGCAACGAGCGCGAGCGGCCCGAAGCGGGCCAGCGCGGGTTGCGCGGCGGGCGGCGGCGCCGGCCGGGTGACGTTGACGGCCATCAGGTTGACCCCATCCTGCACCGCGAGCAGGCGCTCCGGGTAGTTCTGCGGCGGCCACGGCTTGCCGGTAGCGGGGTCGTAGACCAGCAAGGCGAGCGTATAGCGCCCCGGCGGCGTGCCTGGCGGGATCAGCAGCGCGATCGGCTGGCGGATTGCCGACCCTGTGGGCCACCTGCTCGATGGTAGGAGGGACCCTAACGGTCGCTCGTCCGGCGGCTGGACCCAGGTAGCGCCGTCCCCACCCACCAAACGCAACGACGTGGCGATATCGGCCGGTGTGGGGGTGTCGGCTCGCCAGGTCAACGCGGCGTACAGCGTCTGGCCGGCCGGTGTTTCGACAGGCTGCGCCGACCACTGGAGGCTCACGCCCGCGGCGAAACTGACCGTCGGTTCATCGGCCGACCAGGCCGTGCCTCCCCGCGGGACGAAGCCCTGGACCCGCATGTTCGCCTCGCCGGTGAAGACCTGGTCCTCGAAGAGCCGGCCGTCTGTCTCCAGCAAGCCGCGCACCTCGCCACCGGGGTCGTTCACGGTGTCGTAGATGCGATAGTGCCAGACGCGAGCGAATCGCTCGAACAGCGCGTCGATCTGTCGGCCGGCCGCGTCGGACGGCATGGCGAAGAAGTCGGAGCGCGGATCAGCCCAACCCAAACCCGGATCGCCGTCCACATGACCGGCCGTGACCAGGACCAGGGCGGCATCGGCGCGCGGGGTCGGCAGATCGGCGGTGAGCCGGCCGCGGAAGGCCACCGGCCCATCCCAGTAGGTCAGCAGCGCGGTGTAGGGCCAGCCCGCGTTGACCACCACGACGTCGCCCGGCCGCCAGTAGTCTTGCAGGAAGCGGACCGCCGCGCGGTGGTCGTCGGCGCGATAGGCCGGGTCGGCCCAGAACGCATGGAGCGTCACCCCGGCCGCGGCCAGCCAGCCCGCCGCGGCCAGCCAGAAGAGCGCCTTTCGCCGGGCCCACAGCCAGCCAAGACCCGCGGCCAACACGACGTAGAACGCAGGGCTGTACGTGAACAGATAGCGCACGTGGTAGAGCGGCGTCACCAGTGAGACGAGCAGAATCAGGGCGAGGGAGCCGAAGGTGGCGAGGGGGAGGATGGCGGATTTGCGATTTCGGATTTGCGATTTCGGATTTGTAGGTTTGTTTGTTGGTGTGTTGGTTGGTTTGTTGATCTGCCGATTCGCCGATTCGCTGATTCGCTGATTCGCTGACTCGGTGATTCGCTGACTCGGTGATTCGCTGATTCGCTGACTCGCTGATTTGCTGACTCGCTGATTCGCTGATTCGCTGATTCGTAGCGTCGCAATCCCCAGGGCGTACAGCGCCAGCGTCAGCGCCAATGCCGGCCACAGCCACCCCGGCGCGGACTGGCCCAGGCTGAGAGCGGTCCAGCTTTCGCGCAGGATATGGGTCAACGCCGGGAGCGTTCGCCACGGCGGCACGGGCGGGTCCGTCATCTGCCGCCAGGCGATCGGAATCCACGGCGCGTAAAGGGCAGCCGCGGCGAGGTTGGCGAGGAAGAGGGGCGTAAGACGTGAAACGTAAGACGTAAAACGTGAAACGTAAAACGTAAGACGTGAAACGTAAGACGTAAAACGCAAGACGTAAAACGTAAGACGTAAGACGTAAAACGTAAGACGTAAAACGTGAAGTGCATCCTGAGCAGCGTCGAAGGACGAAACACGTGTTACGTGGCAGGGGTCTGGATGTCGGTTCTTCGGCGTAGGCTGGCGGTCCGCGGTTGGCCTTTGGGTGAGCATCACCAGTGCCCACAAGTTGAGCGGGATGAGCAGGAAGGCGAAATAATAGAGGGTGTACATGCCGGCGGCCGCGGCCAGCGCGTAGACGATCCACCAGGTTCGAGATTTCCGATTTCCGATTTCCGATTGCGAATTGAGGTCACCAATCCGCAATCCTTTGATTGCGCTCAGGACAGGTTCGCCATCCGCAATCTGCAGCAGCGCGTACACCCCCACGACCCCCAACGCCGCGCCGACCGTGTACATGCGCACTTCCTGGCTGTACCAGACGTTGAACGGGCTGACCGCGACCAACGCCGCGGCGATCAACGCCACGCGCCGGCTGGCCACGCGCCGCGCCAGCGCGTAGACCAGCGCGATCAGCAGGACACCAAAGAAGAGCGAGAAGAACCCGGCCGCAAACTCCAGCCCGTTCCGGGCCGGGTCCGCGTGGCCGGTGGGGTAGCCCATCACGATCAGCCAGCCGCGTAACAGCATGTAGTAGCCGGGCGGGTGGATGTCGCCCGCGGTGTGACGGAGCAACTCGGACAGGGGGCTGCCGGCCAGAAAAGTGCTGACCGTCTCATCGTACCACAGGCTGTCCGCGCCCAGCCGGAACAGCCGGAGCGCGGTCCCGACAAGGACGATCAGCAGGAGGGGCAGACGTGGGCGTAAGGTGGATTTCATGAGCCGAACACAGATCACCCGCCGCGCCGTCGTCCCCACAGCAGCTTCATGCCGCCGATCACCAGCCCGGCGATGGCGCCGATGATCGCCGCGGACTTCGCATCGATCAGGATCTGCGCATCGCCCGTGATCTCTCCGGCAATGGCGAGACCGACGATCGCTTCGTTCATGTGGGCGGTTTCGGCAACGACTACCATCGCACCGCCCCGGTTCACGGTGACCGTTTCCCCGCGCGCTAGCGCAATTCCGCCGGTGTCGACCTGAATCGACACGCCCTCGGCCCGGGCGATGCCGCCCTGCTCGACGCGAATGCTTTCGGCCGTGGCGCTGTTGATGCCGCCCTGCACCACGGTTACGGTCTGCGCGGTGACGGTGTTGGCGCCGCCCTGGTTGATGGTCACGGTTTCGGCTGCGACCTCGGCCGCGCCCTCGGTCGCGCCCTCGGCTGCGACTCGCTCATCGGGCTGCTTTTCGTTGACTTCCGGTTCTTCGTTCATGGGGTTACTCCGTTTCCCTGTCGGCGGTGCTCGCAGCGATCGCGTCGTTCAACTCCCGGAGCAACTCGTCCTGCGCGTCCGGTCCCAACCCGCGCGCCGCGGCGGCCTGGTTGATCGGCTCCCAGTAAGGCGCCGGGCTATCCTGCCACGGGATGTGGTGAGCCTCGAAGATGGGCTGCGTCTCGAGCCAGGCCTGCGCCACGGCGCTCACCGCCATCAGTGGACCGATCGCAACTCCGGCCGTGTCTTGGATCTCCGTGATTACCGGTGGCTTGCGCCGCCGCGCCGCGGCGTGTTTCGGCGCCGCATCGGCCGGCAGCAGACCCAGCAGCCGCGCCGCGTTGTTGCCCATCATGTCGTCGTAAACGACCTGATCCAGCCCCAACGCGTCGATCTCGGCGATGAACGGCCGGAAGTCGGGCGTCTGCTGTTTGCGCGGGCAGGCCAGGAGCGGGTAGTCCGAGCCGTACAGCAGCTTCTTGTGATCAACGCACGTCAGCGCCATCCTGAAGATGGCGTCGGTGGGGTAGAGCAGCGGCGATCCGGCCATGTCGTACCAGACGTTCTGGAGGTTGCGCCGCACCTCGGGCATGATCTCGTAGAACAGCAGCCCGCCGCCCCAATGCGCCAGGATCAGCTTGAGTTCCGGATAGCGACAAGCCAGGCGGTAGAAGTGCAGCAGCGGTGTCGCCGCCTTACCGGGGTAGAAGTGGCCAATCTCCTCGTTGACGTGCAGGTTCAGCGGGATCTTCGCGTCGATGCACGCCTCGGCCAGTCGGAGAAAATCGGGATCGTCCGGCCGGTAGCCCTGCCCGTAGGGGCCCAACTCGCCAACCCCACACATGCCGCCATCCAGACAGCGTTTGAGCTCGTCCAGCGCCTGCGGACCGGCCTTCGGCTGCAAAATCGCAAAGGCGCTCACCCGATCGGGCCACCGCCGGATGATGCGCAAGGCCGCGTCGTTCCTGGCAACGCATCCTTCGTGCCTCTGCCGGTATTCGCCCATCAGCACGACGCGGTCGATGCCGGCCTGGTCCATGTCGGCGAGCATGCGCTCGGCCGTCGCCCACCCCTGGACGCTCTTGCCGTCCGCGGACGGGGCCAGCAGCAGCCCCCAGAAGGGCTCCTGGCGCGAGAAGGCCGCCAAGTCCTTCACCAGGTCGGGTGGTGTGTAGTGAACATGGGCGTCGATGCGCATTGTGTGCTCCCCCGCCAGGTTTCTCCTGCGCAAGCGGGCCGGCGCCTGGCGTCCGCCGGCCGATCGTGCGCAGTGTAGCAGATGCCGATAGGTGTGTCAAACCGGCTTTTTTCGAGGAGGGGATGGATTCTTCCATTTGGACTCAGTGAGACGTGGCTGGGCTTTTCCTTGTCCCGGAATATGATAGCGATCATAGCTCAGAATAGGCCTTTTCTGGTAAACTCCCCGCAGAGGTCGTTCGAGACCGACTCCTACGACGCGAGTCGGTCCTGCCCGGCGAGATCAACGCCGACAGATCAAGGAAAGGGGGTGAGGCCGTGGTAGTTTTGCATCGTCGAACCTGATCTCGTGCGCGGTTGATGCACGGGATGCATCGAGTTTGTAACCCTGCCGCGCCGGCCGCACCTTCCCTCGACTTCGTCCTCGTAACTGCCCCGTTTCGAGGATGTGTCTGAAATGGATTACTCTGTCCAGCTCTGAGACATCACTTCATGAGCCGGGAGTGATCCTTGGACGCATCCCCAAAAACGACAGCTCCGATGTTGTTGGGAGGTCGTGTTGCGCGCGGCGCATATCTCTCCATCCGACAGCAAAAGGAGCTAACGAATGTCCGCGTTCAATCGATTTCTGACGTCACGGTGGGGTCCGATCATCACGGGCATCGCCGTGGGCGTGCTTGCGCCGATCCTGGTCAAGCTCGGCAACCCGGGCAACATGGGGATCTGCGTGGCGTGTTTCAGCCGCGACATCGCCGGCGCGCTCGGTCTGCATCGGGCGACCGTCGTCCAATACATCCGGCCGGAGATCATCGGCTTTGTGCTTGGCGCGTTCGTCACGGCACTGCTTTTCCGCGAGTTCAAGCCCCGCACCGGCTCCGCGCCGCTGGTGCGGTTTCTGTTGGGGATGCTGGCCGTCATCGGCGCGCTGGTGTTCTTGGGCTGCCCCTGGCGGGCCTATCTGCGCCTCAGCGGCGGCGACTGGAACGCCATCCCCGGCATCCTCGGCCTGGTCGGGGGTGTTGGTCTCGGCGTCCTCTTCTTGCGCATGGGCTACAGCCTGGGCCGCAGCCGGCCGGCGCCGAAAGCCCTCGGCTGGGTCATGCCGCTCCTCATGGTGGGCCTGCTGGTGCTGTTGCTCGTCGCACCGCAGTTCGGTCGGGACGCCGACGGCAATCCCACCGGCCCGATCTTCTTTTCGACCAGTGGCCCCGGCAGCCAGCACGCGCCGCGGCTGATCGCGCTGGCCGTCGGATTGCTGATCGGTTTCCTGGCGCAGCGCAGCCGGTTTTGCACGGTGGGCGCGCTGCGGGATTTGATCATGGTGCGGGACGCGCACCTGTTCAACGGCATCGTGGCGTTCATTGCCGCCGCGTTCCTCACCAACCTGGCGCTGGGCCAGTTCAACCCCGGTTTTGCGAACCAGCCGGTGGCCCACACCAACGCCCTCTGGAACCTTGGCGGGATGGTGCTGGCCGGGCTGGCGTTCACCCTGGCCGGTGGTTGCCCGGGCCGGCAGTTCATCCTGTCGGGCGAGGGGGATGGTGACGCCGCGCTGTTTGCCCTCGGCATGATCGTTGGGGCCGGGGTCGCGCACACCTTCACCCTGGCCAGCTCGCCCAAGGGACCGGCGGCCTACGGGCCGGCCGCGGTGGTCCTGGGGCTGATCATCTGCGTGGTCATTGGGTTGACCTTCCGCGAGACACGGACTGCCTAGGAGGGCGACGATGAAAGAAATCAAACTGGTAGATGCACGCGGGCTATCGTGTCCCGAACCGGTCCTCATGACCCAGAACGCGATCAAGGGGCTCGCAAGGGGCCCGGTCGCGGTGCTCGTGGACACCGTTACGTCGCGCAACAACGTCAGCCGGATTGCCGAGCGGTTCGGCTGGCGCGTGCGCGTGGAGGATCAACCGGACGGCTCCTATCGGTTGGTGTTAGACAAATGATCTACCTGGACCATGCTGCCACCTCGTGGCCCAAGCCGCCTGAAGTGCTGCGTAGCATGGCCGATTTCCTCGAGCGCGCCGGGGGCAACCCCGGCCGCTCCGGGCATCGGCTGTCGATCGCAGCCGGCCGGATCGTCTACGACGCGCGCGAGGCGGTCGCCGAGCTGTTCAACGCGGCCGACCCGCTGCGCGTGATCTTCACCATGAACGCCACCCACGCGCTGAACCTCGCCCTGCGCGGCCTGCTCAGGCCGGGCGATCGGGTGGTCACCAGCAGCATCGAACACAACGCGATGATGCGGCCGTTGCGTGGCCTGGAGCGCCAGGGGGTGGCGCTGACCGTGGTTCCCTGCGCCGCCGACGGCACGCTCGATCCGGCCGATCTCGCCCGCGCGCTGGAAGGGGGCGCCCGGCTGGTCGCGCTGAACCACGGGAGCAACGTGACCGGAACGCTGCTGCCTGTGACCGAGGCTGCGACGCTTGCGCACCGGGCCGGCGCGCTGCTGCTCGTCGACGCGGCGCAGACCGCCGGCGTTCTGCCCATCGATGTGCGGGCGATGGGGATCGATTTGCTGGCGTTCACCGGGCACAAGGGGCT
>MNXL01000116.1:0-4005 GCA_001871755.1 Anaerolineae bacterium CG2_30_64_16 | reverse complement strand
GGGCTGGTGTTGGGCGCGGGGGTGGAACCGGAGTGGATCGAGCCGCTGATGCGCGGCGGCACCGGCAGCCGCTCGGAGTTCGAGGAGCAGCCGGACGACCTGCCCGACAAATACGAATCCGGCACGCCGAACGGGGTCGGGATCGCGGGGCTGGGCGCAGGGGTCCGTTTCGTGATGGCGCGCGGGATCGAGACGATCCGTGGCCACGAGGTCGCGCTGACCCGCGCGCTGATCGAGGGCCTGCGCGCCATCCCCGGCGTCACGGTCCACGGGCCGCTCGACCCCGAGCTGTGTACGGCCACGGTGTCGTTTACCGTGGCCGGCCGCCGCGTCTCCGAAATCGGCTATCGGCTGGATGAAGAGCATGGCGTGCTCACGCGGGTGGGCCTGCACTGCGCGCCGGCCGCCCATCGCACTATCGGCACCTTTCCTGAGGGCACGGTGCGGCTGGCCGCGGGGATGTTTACCACTCTGGACGATATCCGAGAGGCTGTCGCGGCCGTGGCAACGGTGGTGGCCACCGGGACGGTGGCCACATGAGCGATTACGGTGTCATCCTGGCGCACACCACGTCGGCGGCGTTGCGCGCGGAAAAGGTGCTGAAGCGGGCCGGGCTGACCGTGAAGCTGATCCCCACCCCCCGCGAGTTCTCCAGCGATTGTGGCATGGCGGTCCGTTTCGACTGGGCGCAGTCGGCTCTGGCGCAGGAGGCGCTGGCGGCGGTCGGGGTGGAGATGGCGGGAGTCTACCGGATGCGTTGAGGTTTTCTCTCGCGCCTCAATCTTGACAAGTGGGCGTTTCTTCCTTATGCTGTGTCGACCACAACGAACCCTTGCGTGATGATTCCCAAAGGAGGGAAGGATGCCCCACACCGATCCCGATGACCAGCCAACCGTCCTCGCGCTGGTCCCGCATCCCGACGACGCCGAGTTCTACGCCGGCGGCGCCCTGGCGAAAATGGCGGCCGACGGCGCGCGGGTCGTCATCGTGGTCGCCACCGATGGCCGCCGCGGCTCGTATCACCACGACAGCGAGTCGTTGGCCCCTATCCGGGCCGAGGAGATGCGCCGGGCGGCCGCGGCTTTGGGCGCGGCGCCGCCGATCCTGCTGGGCTATCCCGACCTGGAACTGGATACGTTGCCGGCGGGCGCCTTGCGTGAGCGTTTCATCTGGGCCATTCGCGCCCACAAGCCGCACGCGGTGATTGCCGAAGACCCCTACGCACCGTTCGAGGTGCACCCCGATCACCGCGCGGTGGCCTGGGCCGCTGCGGAGGCGATCGCTTACGCCGTGTTGCCGCTGGTGCACCCCGAACAGTTGGCCGGGGGCCTGGAACCCCACTTCGTCGTCGAGAAGTATTTCTACGGCGACACGCCGGCATTCGCCAACAAGATCATCGACATCACCGAGACGATGCCGCGCAAGCTGGCCGCGCTGGCCGAGCACCGGAGCCAGGTCGAATTTCTGGTCGCGGGCGTGCTTCAGCAAGCCGCGCTGGCCGGGCTCGATGTGCAGGCTGTGTTCGGCGAAGCCGCGCACGACCCGATGGCGCTGCTGGCGTGGGGGATGCAGACCCAGGCCGCAGAAGTAGGCCGGCAGATCGGTGTCCAGTTTGGTGAAGCGTTTCGTTACGAGCGATTCCATGCGTTGGTCGAGGGCATGCTGACCGGAGCCGGCGAGTAACGAGTAACGAGTAACCCGGATCCGGGTAGGGCATTACTCATTACTCATTACTCGTTTCTTGTTTCCCATCCCCCATCACCCACTGCGAGAGGTAAGAAAATGAAATCCAGGCATCGTTGGTTTGTGGTCGCTATCTTCTTCTTTTTCATGCTGCTCCACCAGTCCGACAAGCTGCTGATCGGCACGCTGACCCCCAACATCATGGAGACGTTCCGCATCAGCAAGACTCAAATGGGCGCGGTGTCCACCGGCGCGCTGATCGTCGGCGCGCTCTGCTACCCGCTCTGGGGCTACCTGTACGACCGTTACGGCCGCGCCAGGCTGCTGGCATTGGCGTCCCTGATCTGGGGCGCGACCACCTGGCTGAACGCGCTTGCGCCCACCTTCCGCAGCTTCCTGGTCACGCGGGCGTCGACGGGCGTCGACGATTCGAGCTATCCCGGGCTCTACAGCCTGATCTCCGACTATTTCTCCCCGAAGGTGCGCGGCAAGATCTACGGGCTGCTCGAGCTGACCATGCCGCTGGGTTTTCTTTCGGGCATGGTGCTGGCCCTGGCGTTGCGCGACCAGATCGGCTGGCGGGGTGTGTTCTATATCACCGGCTCGTTGGGTGTCCTGTTGGCCGCGGTGATCTTCTTCGGCGTGCGGGAGCCGCCGCGCGGGGGGAGCGAGCCGGAGCTGGCGAACCTGGAGCAGATCAGCACCTACCGCTTCGACTGGCGGACCGCCAAAGCGCTGTTCGGCAAGCGAAGCCTGCGGCTGCTCTTCATCCAGGGGTTCTTTGGCGTTTTCCCCTGGAACGTTATCGCCTACTGGTTCTTCACCTACCTGGAAACGGAGCGCGGCTATACCGGCAATGCGTTGCTGGTCACGATGGCCGCGGCGGTGCTGGTGCTGGCGGTGGGTTATCCAGTCGGCGGCGCGGTCGGCGATTTCTTCTTCCGGCGCACCCCGCGCGGCCGGGTGATCGTCGCCACAGTTGGCGTTCTGGTGGGGGCCATCCTGATGTGGATCACGCTGGGCGTGCCCGTTGCCAACCAGGGTCTGTTTCTGCTCATGCTGGCGCTGACCGCGCTGTTCATCCCGTTCGCGGCGCCCAACGTCCTTTCCACGGTCTATGACGTGACCCTGCCGGAGGTGCGCAGCACCGCACAGGCGATCCAGAGCTTCATCGAATCGGCCGGCGCGGCGTTGTCGCCCCTGATCGCTGGCCTGATCGCCGACCGGTTCTCGCTGCACGACGCCATCCTGTGGATCTGCGTCTCCGCCTGGCTGCTCTGCGCGTTTTTCTTCGCTTTCACCGCCCGCGTGATCCCGCACGACATCGCCACGTTGCGCGGCCAGATGCGCGAACGGGCCGAGTATGAACAGGCGCTACAGGCGGGTTGAGGGGGATTCGGATGAAAGCAGCGATTCTCGGCGCCGGAGGTGTGCGCACCCCGCTGATCGTCGCGGCCATGGCGCGGCGGCAAGCCCAGTTGGGCCTGACCGAGCTGGCGCTGATGGATGTGGACGCGGCGCGGCTGGCGACCATCGGGGCGTTGATCGACCTGGAGGCGCAAGAAACCGCCCCCGGCTTCACCATCACCCGCACGACGGACGCGCGCGCGGCCCTGGCCGCGGCCGATTTCGTGATCACGACGTTCCGGGTGGGTGGGATCGCGGCGCGGGTCGTCGATGAGCGGGTGCCGCTGCGCCACGGCGTCCTGGGGCAGGAGACCACCGGCCCGGGCGGGTTCGCGATGGCGATGCGAACCATCCCGGTGCTGCTCGACTATCTGGCGCTGATGCGCGAGCTGTGCCCCGACGCCTGGTTGATCAACTTTGCCAACCCCGCCGGTTTGCTGGCCGAGGCCGCGATCCGTGTGGGCCGCTGGGAGCGGACCGTGGGCATCTGCGACGCGCCGCAGGGGATGGCGCGCGTGGCCGCGGCGATCCTGGGCGTGCCGCCGGACGCGCTCTTCCTGGACTACTTCGGCCTCAATCATCTGGGCTGGGTGCGGGCCGCGATGGTGAACGGGCACGATCACCTGCCGGAGTTGATCGAGATGTTCCGGCGGGCCGGCGGGATGCCAGGGTTGCCGTTCGCCCCCGACTTCATCGCGGCCCTGGGCATGATCCCCAACGAGTATCTGTACTACTATTACCACGCCGCGGCCGCGGTGCGCAACCTCCTGGCCGCCGGGCGGACCCGCGGGGAGCAGATCTCGGCGCTCAATGAGGCGCTGTTCGCAGAGTTGCGCCGGTTGGCGGTCGCGGGGGATTACGCCGGCATGTTGGCCGCGCATCGCGCCTACCTGGCACAACGCGGGGAGACCTACA
>MNXL01000053.1 GCA_001871755.1 Anaerolineae bacterium CG2_30_64_16 | reverse complement strand
GACCGAGCCACGGTGGCTCGGTCAGGAGACCGGCCACAACGCGATTCCCCCCAAGAATTGAGAAGATACCCCTTCTCTATAGTTGACTCACTCTGTCAACCCCGGTGAGGTTATACTCGCCACGGTCATGAGATGAGGCTGCCCGACGCTGTGCATCGAGACGATGCCCGCATCGGCGTCACCTTGTCAAGCATATCCCTCGGCGAGGAACATCGTGTTGAAATCCTGGATGGCGAGTTGCAGACCGCTGGTGGTTTGCTCGTCCAGCTTCTTCTGTGACACGATCATCCGCCCGATGTTGGGGTGGCTGGCATCCATGTAGCGCAGGAAGGCCTCCTGCCAGGCCGGGATCTTGTCCAGCGCGATCTTGTCCAGGTAGTTGTTGGTGACGGCATAGAACAGCATGACCTGCTTGTCCAGTGGTATCGGCCGATACTGCGGCTGTTTGAGGACCTCGGTGATGCGCCGGCCGCGATCCAATTGGCGCTGGGTGGCGGGGTCCAGGTCCGACCCGAACTGGGCGAAAGCCGCCAGCTCGCGGAACTGGGCCAGCTCCAACTTCATCTTGCCGGCCACCTGTTTCATCGCTTTGGTCTGCGCGGCGCCACCCACGCGGCTCACCGACAGGCCGGGGTTCACGGCCGGCCGGATGCCGGCGTAGAACAGATCGCTCTCCAGGAAGATCTGGCCATCGGTGATGGAGATGACATTGGTCGGAATGTAGGCCGAGATATCACCCGCCTGCGTCTCGATGATCGGCAGGGCGGTCAAAGAGCCACCGCCGAACTCGGGCGCCATGCGCGCGGCGCGCTCCAACAGCCGACTGTGCAGGTAGAAGACGTCACCGGGATAGGCTTCGCGGCCGGGCGGCCGGCGCAGCAGCAGTGAGACCTGCCGATACGCCTGAGCGTGCTTGGACAGGTCATCGTAGACAATCAGCGCATCCTGGCCCTGCTCCATGAACTCCTCGCCGATGGCGCAGCCAGCGTAGGGCGCGATATATTGCAGTGCGGCCGGCTCGGACGCGGTAGCGGCCACCACCACGGTGTGGGCCAGCGCGCCGTGCTTTTCCAGCGTCGCGACCACCTGGGCCACCTGGGCCTGGCGCTGGCCAATTGCGACGTAGATACAGATCAGATCCTGGTCTCGCTGGTTGATGATCGTATCGACCACCAGGGCGGTCTTGCCGGTCTGCCGATCACCGATAATCAGCTCGCGTTGGCCGCGGCCGATGGGGATCATGGCGTCGATCGCCTTGATGCCGGTTTGGACCGGGGTGTCGACGCTCTTGCGGGTGACCACGTTTGGAGCGATGCGCTCGATGGGGCGGAAGCTGGACGATTCGATCGGCCCCTTGCCGTCGATCGGCTGACCGACCGCGTTGACCACCCGGCCCATCAGGCCCACGCCTACGGGAACAGAGACGATCCGGCCGGTGCTGCGCACAAGCTGCCCTTCGGCGATGCCGGTGGATTCGCCCATGATGATGACGCCGACGTTGTCGGCTTCCAGGTTCAGGACGATCCCCAGGGTGCCGTTGGCGAACTCCACCAACTCAGCCGCCCGTGCATTGGTCAGGCCGCTGAGCCGCGCGATGCCGTCTCCAACCTGAAGCACGGCGCCGACGTCCACGGTACGCATGGGCGCCTGGAAGCTCAGGATTTGCTGTTTGAGTTGCACGACTAAGTCTTCGGTCCGTACAGCCATCGGTTACCTCTCTCGATGGGGATTAGGCCCTAACCCGTGAGATTCTTGCTTTCTGTGCAAGGATTTCTCTATCAGCTTTTACCGCATTGGTTCCGGCTTGTCCGGGTTAGGGATTAGGGATTCGTGACTATGAGCATCTCCCGAATCCCTAGTCCCTAGTCCCTGGTCACCCGTCACCCCAAGCGCCTGCTTCATCGCCGCCAACCGGCTCGCCAGACTGCCGTCAACCAGCTTGTCGCCAACGCGCACGATCATGCCGCCCAGGATAGTCGGATCCACCTTGTAGCGGATTGCCAACCCTGGCCCGTGACTGGCCTCCAGCCTGGCGACCAGGGCCTGCCGCTGAGCGTCACTCAGCACGATGGCGCTAAGCACCTCAACCTCGAGCGGCGCGGCCTCGACCGGCTGCATCCGGCGACGCAGCGCGTCCGTCACAGCGGGCAGCAGGGCCAGATCGCCGTGCTGCGCCAGCGTGTAGAGCAGGTTGCGCACCGGCAGGTCGAGATCGGCCGGCAGAATGCGATCCAGGAGCATCTGGCGTTCGCCGAAATCCACGTCGGCCGCCTGGATACGCTCGATCAATGAGGCATCCGCGGCCAGTGATTGCGCCACCGCGCCCAGGGCTGCCAGCCAGCGCGCCAGCGTGGCCTCATGGAAGGCGACTGCATAGTTCTGCACGCGATCTTCGGCGCTCATGGCTTTACTTCGCCCAGTTCCGCGAGGAATTGATCGATCAACTTCTGCTGCAAATCATCGTCGATGGCCCGACCCAACACCCGCTCGGTGGCCAGCATGGAGAGACTGGCGATCTGGTTTTGCACTTCGACGAGGACGTGAGCCTTCTCCTGCGCGGCTTCCGCGTGCGCTTTCTGGCGGATCGCTTCGGCGTCCCGTTGGGCGTCCGCCTTGACCTCAGCGCCGACCTTTTCGCCGGCCTGTGCGGCCTGCCCGATGATCTCCTGCGCCTTGCGTTGCGCCTCAGCGATCTTGCGGTCATACTCTTGCTGAGCCTTGGCAGCCGCCTCGCGCGCGGCATCCACGTCCGCCATGCTGCGGGCGATGCGCTCTTTGCGCTGGTTGAGCATGTTCAGGACCGGCTTGTACAAGAGGAGCCAGAGCAAGACCGCCAACAAGCTGAAGTTGACGAGTTGTGATACCAGGAATCCCAGGTTGATGCCGAGATTTGCCAATGGGCCCTCCTTGATTGCAGATTGCGGATTGCAGATTGCGGATTGCGGATTGCAGATTGCGGATTGCGGATTGCGGATTGCGGATTGACGATTGCGGATTAGCACCACCTCAACGGGTGCGCGGTGTTCAATCCGAAATCCGAATTCCACAATCCGAAATCATCAGACAAACTTGATGATCAGCGCAACCACCAGGGCGTAAATCGCGATGGCTTCGGCAAAAGCGATGGCCAGGATCATGTTCGTGCGGATCTCGCCGGCCGCCTCGGGGTTGCGCCCGATCGCTTCCATGGCTTTGCCGCCCAAGATACCGATACCGATGCCCGGCCCAATGGCGCCGATCGCGATCGCGATGGCTGGGGCAAGGGCCCGCATAGCTTCTACGTCCATGTGTGACTCCTCTCCTGATTTCGGATTTGAGATTTCGGATTTCGGAATGCAGAGGGATCAAATCCACAATCCGAAATCAGCAATCTACAATCGGCTAGTGATGTTCCTCGCTGCCATGGCCGATCGTGGCGCTGGCAAAGAACACGAGCGTCAACATCATAAACACAATGGCCTGGATGAAGCCGACGAACACCTCCAGGCCATAGAAAGGCAACGAAACGATGTAAGGGATCAAGAAAGCGACCACGCTCAGCAACACTTCGCCGGCGAAGATATTGCCAAAGAGACGGAAGCTGAAAGAGATGATCTTGGCGAACTCTGCGATGATCTCGAGGAGGCCGGCAAAGAGCTCCGCAATCCCCATCAACGCGCCATCCTTGAACCCACCAAAATTGAAGAAGCGCTTGAAATAGCTCAGCCGCAGCGCCCGGATGCCAAAATACTGAGAAAGCACCACCGAGACCAAAGCCAGGGCCAGTGTGAAGTTGAGATCGGTGGAAGGCGCCCGGAAGAATGGTACCAGGATGTAACCGTCGTGGACGGGCTCGGCGGTCAGGATCGCGCCGTGAGCCACGTAGCTGGTCGCCTCTGCGTTGTGGGCAGGTTCCAACAGGCCGATACTGCCGAACCCGGGGATCAGGCCCAGCCAGTTCGAGAGGACGACAAACAGGAAGATTGTCATCACGATGGGGAAGAACTGCGGCGTCCAGTGGCCGGCGATACTCTTTACCATGCCGTGGAAGCCTTCGATCAGCATTTCGACGACGTTTTGGAAACCACTGGGGACCAGGTCACCGGTGCTGGCCGAGGATAGGTCTTTGGGGATGGAGCGAGTCGCGAAGTATGCGACGATGATCAGCAGGATCATGGCGACCCAGGCGGTCAGCAGGGCATTGGTGATCTGAATGGGACCGAGGTGGATAACCGTCTCGGCGGCGATGGACACTTCGGGAAGAGGCACTTTCAGCCCTAACATCCCGGATACGACGAACAAGGCGACCACCAGCAAGAGGATCACCAGGTTACGGATGGTGAACAGCTTCTTTAGCACTATGCTTGATCCTCCTTCCCGTTCACTGCGTCGCCGGCGCCGCCCTCGGGCGGTTGCCCCAATGCTTCGATGATCCGAGTTGCGATGCGCACCGTGCCGACGGTTCCGGCAATCATCCCCACCAGCGCGCCAACCAGGGTCAACAAGGGCGCAGTGCCAAATCGGCGGTCGAGCAGGAGACCGAGGCCCAAGGGAATCAGGGTGGAAAAAGCGACCACCCAGCCCAACTGCAATAAAGGGCCGATCGGGCGCAACTGCTTCACACGTCACCTCTCCCCCGCCGACGAGGGGGGATTATAACAGATAGTATCTAAAGGCGCAAATTCGAGGGGAAATTCCTCTCACATTCCTGTGAAAAATATCTCTGACAAAACGGATCGGACCTCAAGAGAAGCTATTGAGCAGCAAGGCCCGAAAACCTGCCTGCTGGAAGTGCTCATCTGTAGTCAGGGCTTCGGTGATCCGGCGTTGCTGCATCAAGACGAAGGACACACAATCGGTAAGCCCCCATTCCTTATCCGGTCGCTGAACATAGAGCGCGAAAGCATCCCCGTACAACCCCTCAGACAAAGGAACGATCATCACTTGAGGATCTCTCTCGAGCGCCTGCAGCAACTCGACCGCAGCGTAACGATACCGCAGTTTGGATAGGGCGTTGCCGATCTCCAACAGCACAGCGCGCGTCGTCACCAGGCGCGTTCTTGCAGCCTCCAATCGGTCGGCCAGGAGAATCGCATGCTGATGATAGAGGTCTTTGGGGACCGACAGCGCTATCGCATACGCTGCATCGAGGAAGACCTCATTCTTCATCTCGATTCCCATCCCCGTAAAGGTATCTCTCGAGGTTGACAGACCAGTCAGATGGCCCATCCAGGTCAAGCGATCGGGCTGTCTGAAGAAAAGACTTAGGTGTGACTACAGCGACCGGCATCGGTTCAACGACAATCCAGACGCGCGTATTCGGTTCAAGAGTCAACACCTCAGCAGGATATAGCGCCGTCCCATCGAACAGAGCCTCAATCACCTTACCCATAACTGTCCTCCCCTCATTGATCAATCTCCGCCTTTCGTGAGCTCGCACCTTGGTTGCCTGGATTCTATCACGTCTCGAGGGGATTGCCAACTCAAGCTGACGGCGGTTCATCCGACTTCGAGGGCGTAAGGCCACTTCGTGCGTCGGCAGGTGCTCGCGCAGGGCCGCCTCCCGGCCGAGGATGAGGAGTCCAGCCACCGTCGGCACGCGACGTTTGCCCTCGGTGCGGACGAAGCCCAACGCGCCATCCATTTCTTCATCGCTCAAAGTCAGCAGCAGGCGGTCGCCGCCGTAGCGTTCCACCAGTTGGCGCAGGCGCTCACGCTCCA
>MNXL01000109.1:925-6488 GCA_001871755.1 Anaerolineae bacterium CG2_30_64_16 | reverse complement strand
CACACTCGCCGCAGGCACCGCAGCACGCACGCCACCTGTGACCCGAAGACGCCGCGGTAGGTGTGCGCCTCGTCGATCACGACGTATTTCAGGTGCCGGAAAAACTCGGCCCACAGCGGGTGGTTGGGCAGGATGCCAGCGTGAAGCATGTCCGGGTTGGTGAGCAACACTCGCGCCGTCTTGCGGATGCGCGTCCGCGCGCCGCGCGCGGTGTCGCCATCGTAGGTCGCGGCCTGCACGTTCGGGATGGCGTCTTTCGCGCCGGCGGCCAACGCCCGCCACTTGCTCAACTGGTCTTGCGCCAGCGCCTTGGTCGGGTAGATGTAGAGCGCTCGGGCCAACGGATCGCGCGCCAGCGCCTCCAGCACCGGCACGTTGAAACAGAGGGTCTTGCCACTCGCCGTGGAGGTGGCGACGACCACGTTCTGACCCGCCAGCGCGGCGTTGATCGCCTCGGCCTGGTGTGTGTACAACTGCTCGACGCCGGCGGCGCGCAACGCGGCCGCCACGGGCCGGCTCAGCCGCTGCCGCAACCGGCCGTAGCGCGGCTTGCGGGCTGGGATCGTCTGCACATAGACCAGTTGGCCGGCATAGCCGCGCTCGCGGCGCAGGTCGGCGAGAAAGGCCTCAGGGTTGAAAGTCATGGGTGCTCTCGGTTTCTTTGGACCTCCATTGTAACGCAACCCAGACCCCTGTCAAATGCGTTTAACATGTCGGCCCCAATTCGCTCCACCGCAAACCTGTGGTACAATCCCCCCATCTCAGCGAACCCTGCAAGATCTCAGCCGAGACTCTCGCGGTACGCAGTACGCTGTGCAGTATCTTCTCAATAAAGCGGGGAGACTGCCGAAGTCTTGCCGGTTGATCGCTGCTTTCGGCAGACCCTTGGAGACTTCGGCAGTCTTGCGCCCCGGAAAATTGAGAGGATACGCTACGCAGGCGTTCGCAGACCCAACCTCAAACATGGAAGACAAAGTGGATCGCGTCCAATCAATCATCGCTGCCAATCGAGAACGGTTCCTGGCCGAATTCCAGGAGCTTTTGGCTTTCCCCAGCGTGAGCGGGGACACAGCCGGGCTGAGCGGCGCGGCCGCCTGGGTCGCGGACCGGTTGCGGGGAATCGGCGCACAGGTGCAGAGCCTGCCCACGGGTAACGGCCCGGACGTGGTGTTCGGCGAGGTCGGCGCGGGGCCGCGCCGCCTGCTCAGCTACACGCACTACGATGTCCAGCCGGCCGACCCGCTGGAGTTGTGGGAGTCGCCGCCGTTCGAGGCGACCGTGCGGGATGGCAAGCTCTTTGCCCGCGGCGCCAGCGACGACAAGGGCGACACCCTGGCCCGCATCCAGGCGGTCGAGGTCTATCGGGCCGCGTATGGCGAGCTGCCATTGCGGGTCAAGTTCTTCGTCGAGGGCGAGGAGGAGACCGGCAGCCGGCGCCTGGCGCCCCTGGCCGAGCAGCACGCCGACCTGTTGCGCGCCGATGGCGTGCTGTGGGAGGGCGGCGGCTTCGACGAAGCGGAGCGCTACACCTTCTATTGCGGCGTGAAGGGAATCGCCTACTTCGAGCTGCGGGTGCGCGGCGCCAGCCGTGACCTGCACTCCGCGTTTGCGCCCGTGGCGCCTAATCCGGCCTGGCGCCTGGTCCAGGCGCTGAACAGTTTGAAAGATGCCCAGGACAACATCACCCTGGACGGGCTCATGGAGCACGTGCGGCCGCCCACCGAGGCCGAGCTGGCCACCATCCGCCGCATTCCGTTTGCCGGCGCGGAGATGAAGGCCAACTGGGGCATCCCGGCGTTCATCAACGATATGGATGACGAGGCCGCGCTGATCCGCTTCCTGACCCAGCCCACCTGCACCATTTGTGGGCTGCGCAGCGGCTTCATCGACGAGGGTGAGAAGACGGTGTTGCCCAGCGACGCGATGGTGAAGCTGGATTTCCGGCTGGTACCCGATCTGACCCCTGAACTGGTGGCCAGCCTGTTGCGCGGCCACCTCGACCGCCGCGGCTTCACCGATATCGAAATCAAGCCTTTTGTGGGCATGATCGGGGTCCGGTCGGACATGGCTGCGCCGGTGGTCCAGGCGGCCATCGAGGCGGCCCGCACGGTGTATGGTCATGAACCGGTGGTCTACCCCAATCACGGCGGCTCCGGCCCGATGCATTCGCTGGTGCAGGGGCTCGGCGCGCCGGGCGGCATCATGGCCGGCGTCGGTTACGCGGACATGCGTATGCACGCGCCCAACGAGAATATTCGGCTGGACGACTACTTCCGCCACATCGAGTTCCTGGTGGCGTTCATGCGGCGGTTTGCGACCAGCCAGGGTGTCAACGCACTTCACGAAAAGCGCATCGACACCTCACACGGGGAACTCCCCCATTCATCATGATCAGGAGAACCACAGATGAACGACAACGGTATGGAAGCTGAAGACGATCTCGAGATGGAAGACGATCTGCAAACCGTCCTGGACGACGCCGCACAGGAAGAGATGGAAGAGTTGCTCGGGCGTCAGGTGCTCGGGATCGAAATGTGGGAAGAGTCGCTGGCCGATGAGGAGGAGGATGAAGCCGTCCTATCTGAAGAGCGGTTTCTCTTCGACTGCGACCTGTATCTGGAGGGCGGCATGGCGCTGGAGCTCTACGCGACGCTGGCGTACCCGGACCCCGAAGGAGAGCCTGTCCAGGGGATGGACAACATCTTCGACGTCGTGGGGCGGCTGGCCGATGACAACCTCGAGTTGCTGGATTACGACCAGGCGGATGCAGAGGGTGGGCTGGCGTTGGCTTTCGGCAAGGGCGAGCAGGTTGGGCTCGCCCTGGTGGCCGGCGCCTGGTTGATCAGCGAATGGGAGCCGGATGGGGTCGACGACGGGGAAGCCTGACAGCAGCCGGCGCACCCCGAAGACCCGCCGGCGCCGATTGCGGCTGGCCGTCCTGGACGTCGACGGCACCTTGAAGCAGGCCGAGTCGCCCTACGGCTACCTGCATCGCCGGCTAGGCGTGGCGGATCTGGCCGCGCCCAATCGCGCGCTGGCGCTGGCCGGGCAGATCAGCTATGCGGAGTGGCTGCGCCGGGACGCGGCGTTGTGGGCTGGGCAGCCGGTGAGCAAGCTCCGGCGCATGTTGGCCGAGAACCCCTACCTGCCCGGCGCGCCCGAGCTGCTGGCCGCGCTGAAAGGGGCCGGCGTCGTCGTAGCGTTGGTCAGCGCGGGCTTCACGTTGAACACCGACCCCATCATGGCCGAGTTCGGGCTCGACTACGCGCTGGCCAATGAGCTGACGACCGTGGACGGCGTGCTGGATGGCGGTGCGGTCAACCACGTCCCGGAGGGCGGCAAGGCCGCGTTTGCCCGAGAGCTGAGGGGCAAGTTAAATATCCCGGCCGAGCAAACCCTGGCCGCTGGCGACACGCAGGGCGATCTGGAACTGTTCGCCTGCGCCGGGCTGCGCTTTGCCGTCAACCCCAGGTCGGTCGAACTGCGCGCTCGTGCCGATGTCGTGTTCGAGCCGGACCTGACGGGGGCGGTGACTTGGTTGACCGAGCGCGGGTATTTGCCGTAGGAATCAACGAGTGGGCGAGTAAATGAGTGAGACGAGTGGGCGTATGATGACGCTCGTTCAGTGGTTGACTTGCCAACCTGCCAACTTGCCCACTCGCCAGGGGTGAACCGTGGATCTGATTGACTGGCCTTTTGTGGCGCGCAACGCGCTGTGGATCCTGGGGCTGAGCATCGCGTTCGCCGCCTGGAGTTACACCAGTTGGTGGGCCGCGGGTCGACGTCTGAAGATGCGCCGCGCGCTTGGCCTGGCGCGGTTTCAGGTCCCCTTCTCCGCCGGCATGGTCCTCTTCTCGGCGAGCCTGGCCTGGGGCGCAATCCGCTGGTGGGAACGAGTTTTGTGGATCGTGCTTGGGCTGCTTTTCGCCTGGCAGACGATCGTCGATTGGCGATGGGCCGCGACCCGGGGGTGGGACACGCCGCGCCCTGACCCCCGAGATGAAACCCAACCACCTGCGCCCCGTATAGGGCCTAACCCGTGAGATCCTTGCTTTCTGTGCAAGAATTTGTCTATCAGCTTGTCCCGCCTTGGTTCCGGCTTGTCCGGGTTAGGAGACAAGTCCTAAACCTGTTTCGTTTCAAAGGAGTGCGACATGAAATGGCTTAGCAAGAAACTCGGCTGGGCGATCTTCCTGCTATTGGCAGGCGCCTTCTTGTTGTTGAAGAACCTGGGCGTGTTCGGCCCATGGGGAGACGGGATCTGGGGCGGGCTGTTCGCCGCCGTGGGTCTCGGCTTCCTGATCTGGCTCCTGTTCAACTTCCAAAGCGGCTGGCAGTCCCATGCATGGGGCGCCATCCCCGGCTTCACGCTGCTGAGCGTGGGCGCGATGCTGTTGTTGCAATGGCGGGGCATCGACATCGGCCAATGGGACGCGGCCCTGGTGCTGTTCGGCATCGCCCTGGGCTTTTGGGCCATGTTGTTGGTGCAGAAGCAGAACTGGTGGGCGGCGATCCCGGCCGGCGTGCTGATCGTAGTGGGCGTGCTGCTGGGCTTGCAGGCGCGGTTGAGCGAGCTCGGTTGGCTGGCGCTCTTCTTCCTTGGACTGGCGGTGGTGTTCGGGCTGCTCTATCTGGTGCGCGCCGGCCAACCCGACAGCCGTTGGGCGGCGATCCCAGCCGCGGCGCTGGCCCTGCTGGGCGTGGTGACACTGGTCAGCGCGATCGACCTCGCGCCCGTAGTGCTGAAATGGTGGCCGGTGCTGCTGCTGGTTGGCGGGCTGGGGCTGCTCGTCGGCGCATTGGGCTGGCCGCGCCCGGCGCCTCCCACGCCAAAAGCCGTGATTCCAAAGGGCGCGCCCGACTACGAGGCCATCACGCCGGCCCCTGGCGCCTCGGTCACCGAAGGGCTGCCTGACGAGGCGAGCACCCCGGCGGTGATACAGGCAATCGAGCCAGCGCCCAAACCGGCCGTGAGCGCGCCACCGGCGCCCGAGCCCAAACCCGCGGCTGCCGAAGAAACGCCCGTTGACATCTACGCTGTGCTGGCGCAGCAACCAAAGGCGGAACCGGCCCCTGCCGAGCCCGAACCGCCTGCGGAGGACACCCGGCCTGACTGAAAGACCTCCATCTGAGCGGGTTGATCCCACGTGTTACGCCACAGAGTCAAACAGCGAGGCCTGTCGAAGGGATGATACGTGAACGGTGCTACCAGATACGCGCAAAGCCCCCGGAAGCTGCGTGCCTCCGGGGGCTTTGCGCGTGACTTCTCCCCGTCGTGGCTCGGTCAGGAGACCGGCCACAGCGGCCTCGGAAAATTGAGAAGATACCTTTGCGCGTTCTGCACGGCCGGCGCTGGTTAATGAGCGCGGGGTGGAAGACTGGAATGTGCCCGTGTGCAGAGTTGGCGTTCAGACCCGTTCAGCATGACAGCACACGGCTTCCGGCCGAATGGCTATTGGCGTGCCAAACGACCCACTAGTACACGTGGGCATAAATTCCTCCACGATTCCTGCTCCCCGCCGGTCCGTGACCGGCGGGCGGTTGTCCACCTGACGCCGCCGGG
>MNXL01000109.1:0-908 GCA_001871755.1 Anaerolineae bacterium CG2_30_64_16 | reverse complement strand
GCCGGGTCACGGACCCGGCGGGAGCAATCGGAACCCCATAGATATTTACGCCGTCGTATACTAGACGCCGGTGAGGCGCGCTTCCAGGGCTAAGGACTGAGAATTGAATAACTTGCGCAAGTCCCCCCTTCATTTGCCGGAGCAAGTGGGTAAGTTATTTAGTCCTTAGCCCTAAGCTCTAGCGCGCCTCGATCTGATACGGGTAGCCCCCCAGGTGGCCATAGCTGCCGCCGGCCTCGAAAAGCCCACACACCCTGGCCTGGCAGAATTTCATCGGTGGCCGTGTATCCGATGTGATGCAGTCGCTCGACAGCGCGAAATTGGTCCCTTCGATCCAGATCGTCGGCTCAGTGAGATAGGTGGCGCCGTCCCGCTGGTAGGTGGACGCGGCCAGCGCGTTGATCTCGAACGCGGACAGATAGACGCCCTGGGTGCAGATGCGTTGGCCCGTGTATTTGGAGGCGTGCGTCGTCAGTTCGCTGAAAGGCACATCGGTCTCGTTACTCTTCACGTCACCGACCGGGATGCAGCCAGTCAACGTTAGAAGCAATAATCCGGCCAGAACGCACACCCTTCTCGAGCACATATTTCCTCACTCCTTCTGCTGATTTGCCCGTTTCCGCCGCGCACTTCCGGCCGTTTGGGATGCGGGCGCCTCCGTCTTTTTGGCTCGAGGCCGCGGCGGTGCTTTGGCCGGGGTCTCGGCTGAGGTCGGGGTCGGGGTCCGCCGCGTACGCGCCGGTTTGGAGGCAGCCTCGGGAGCCTCCGCGGTGGCCGGCGCTTCCGTCCGGCGGGTCCGGGAGGGCTCAGGCGCGGCCTCGGGGGCCTCCGCGGTGGCCGGCGCTTTCGTCCGGCGAGCTCGGGAGGGCTTGGGCGCAGCCTCGGGGGCCTCCGCGGTGACCTGTGCT
>MNXL01000356.1 GCA_001871755.1 Anaerolineae bacterium CG2_30_64_16 | reverse complement strand
GAAGGCGCCAGCGTCGCCAGGCGTTCGGCGTCCACTTCACCTGGGGAAAAGTAGGGCCTGGCGCTGCGCCAGACCTGGTATGCTGCGACCAGCGGGGTATCGTGTGACCAGCTCAGGATGGTCGCCCCGGCGTCGACCGCGATGGAAACGTTCGGGGATGCCTCGGTATGCAGGTTCACCTGCCACCGGATCCCGCTCTGGATCCAGGTGACAGCCGTGTCGGGGGGCACAGGGGTGCCGTTCAGGGTAAGCGCTTCGGGGGTTGCAGCCCGACCGTTGATGGCAAACGCGAGCGCGTCCCCCGCCATCGCGCCCTCGTCAAGCGGCGTAAACGGGTCATCGCCGTAGCAGGGCATGATGCTGAGCTGGCCGGGATGCGTGACGGTCGCCTCACCGCACCGGGTCCTCTGGGGGTCGAAGACCGCGACCGAAGCGCCGGCCGGGATCGGCTGGCCGTCGAGCACACTGTCGGTGCTGTAGAGGTCCACCCACAGGTTAGTGGGATTGACACTGCCGGCTTGTGTGATGCCCAACGCGCCAATCCACCCTGCAACAAGTAGTCCAACAAAGCGCAGCAGCCCGCGCCTGATCGAGATCCGATTACCGCTCAATACTCACACTGACTATCTTCCAACGGGCCAAGGCGCCCGCGAAGGTGTGCTCTGGCGAGCAGACGCACGACAGCCGCTGCCTGGATTGTTGAGAAGGTGTCGCATTCAACGACCTGTTGTCGGTAGTCTACCAGACAAGAAAGGGCCTGTCAATCAGTGCATGGAGGGTCGCGGTTGGATGGTCTCTGCTGTTGCTGTATAATGCAGCGACGATTTCGTCGGGCGACGATTGCACCGGGCGACGATCGCTTTGGTCAACTGGCGGGGCGGCCGGCCGATACCGCATAGCCGGCTTCTGGAAAAGGGGCCGGCCTGAAACGGCCATCTCTGTCCCACGGCGTGCATCACGCACATCTCCTCGGCGCCCGGTCGGCGGCGTGGCAGGCATCCATGATGAAGACGCGCAGATTCAAAAAGATCGGCCGGACGGTATGGGCGCTGTTGGCCGGCGGGCTGATACTCCTGCTCGCGGCGGCCTGTTCGACCGACGCGGTGCTGGATCTCTACCTGCAAGCCAATCGCGCGGCGTTGACCCAGCCGGCCAGCCCCCGCGCAACAGCGGGGGCCAGCCCCATCGTGCACCCGGTCCAGTTCACGGTGGAGCCGGGCACGCCGGCGAAGGTCATCGCGCAAGACCTGGCAGCGGCCGGGCTGATCACCGACGCCCGGCTTTTCGAGGCCTACGTGCGGGTCAACGACCTGGGCGACAAGCTGGAGGCTGGCACGTACACGCTCAGCCCGCAGATGACGCCCGTGCAGATCGCCACCGCGCTGCAACACGCGCTGGCCGCCAGCATCACCGTGACGATCCCGGAAGGGTGGCGGCTGGAGCAGACGGCCGACTATCTCGTCACGACCGGCGTGCTGGACGGCGCCGCTTACCGGCGCATCGCGGAGACCGGTGACCTGGAGAGCCTGGGCGAGCCGGGCCGGTACCCTTTCCTGGACGGCCGGCCCGCGGGCGCGAGCCTGGAGGGCTACCTGTTCCCCGACACCTACGAGCTGCCGGCCGACGGCGCCACCGCGGCCGACCTGCTGCGCCGGCAGCTCGACACCTTCGCCGAGCGGGTGCTGCCTATCTACCAGGCGGCCGCGGCGCAGGGCAAGACCCAGCGGAGCCTGCACGAAGTGCTGACCCTGGCCAGCATCGTGGAGCGGGAGGCGGTGCTCGACGCCGAGCGGCCGCTGATCGCCGGGGTTTACCTGAACCGGCTGGCCATCGACATGCGACTGGAGGCAGACCCGACCGTGCAGTACGCGATGGGGTATCAGCCGGTGGCCAACCAGTGGTGGAAAACGCCGGTCTTCCTGGAGGAATACGACCGGGTCGACAGCCCCTACAACACCTACCTCCACGCCGGCCTGCCCCCAGGACCCATCGCCAGCCCGGGCCTGCGCAGCATCGAGGCAGCGCTGAACCCGGCGGAACACGACTATCTGTTTTTCGTCGCGACCCCCACCGGGGATGGCCGGCACGTCTTCGCCAAGACGTTTGCGGAACACCAGGAAAACATGCAGCGGTATCGGGATCGGTAGGGTAACACTCTTTCGGCTGGGTTTTGTCCCCATCGCCCGGCCGACCTTCGATATCCCCCTGGCCACCGAGGTCACCGTGCAGGTGCTCCAGGCGATGCGTCTCGGCGCCACCTTCGTCTCCCTCTTCATCGGCTGATAGGAGTCCAACGGCGAAGAGCCGATCCGCATGATCGAAGAGATCGTGGCGATCCGGGACAACTACGCGTTCGAGAGCGAGATCATCGTCAGCGCAGTGCGCAACGGCCGCTAGATCGTGGAGGCCGCGGTCGCCGGCGCCGAGATCGTCACGGCCGGCTCTGTGGTATTCCAGGACAGCTTCGACCATCCCTACACCGCCAAAGGACTAGAGCTGTTCCAGGGCTTCTGGGGTCAGACCAGGTACGAATAGGATGTCACCACGTACTGCGTATTGCGTACTGCGTGTTGCCGCCATAGGAGGACGCTATGCCCGACTATCGGTTGCCTTATGGCAAGACCCACCTGACGTTCACCCTGCCTGCCGGCCTGGACGTGCAACTGCTCGCGCCGCGGGAGGTGCCGGCCGCGGCCGATCCGTTGGCTGAGGTGGCGCGGGCGTTGGACCGCTCCCCCTTCCCGCGCACGAGAGAAGGGCCAGCGCCGGACCTCTCCCCCTTCCCCTCCCCTCTGAGGGGAGGGGTGACCGTCTCCCCCTTCCCTCGCAGGGAAGAGCCTGTCCTGAGCCGGTCGAAGGAGCCTGTCCTGAGCCGGTCGAAGGGGGGCCGGGGGGTCAGGTCCGCGGCCGTCGCCATCAACGACAAGACCCGCCTCGTGCCCCACGAGCAGTTGCTGCCACCGCTGCTCGCCCGCCTGGAAGCGCTGGGACTGCCCCGCGCAGCCATCACACTGGTGATTGCCACAGGCACCCATCTCCCAATGCGGCCGGACGAATACGGCCAGGTCATCCCGGCGGGCATCCTGGGCCGCTATCCGGTCGTCTGCCACAACGTCGAGGACGAGGCGAGCCTGGTTTACCGTGGGCAAACTGCGGCCGGGACCCCGGTGTGGGTCAACCGCGCTTTCGCCGAGGCCGACCTGCGCATCGTGGTCGGCAACATCGAGCCGCACCAGTTCGCGGGCTTCTCGGGCGGGGTCAAGACTGCGGCGATCGGGCTGACGGGTAAGGCCACCATCCACCATAACCACGCGATGATGACCGAGCCGGGCGCGGAGATCGGCCGGTACGATGGCAACCCCGTCCGGCAGGACATCGAGGAGATCGGCCGGCTGATCGGCGTGCACTACGCGCTGAACGCGGTCCTCAACGGCCACAAACAGATCGTCCACGCGCTGGCCGGCGACCCCGTCGAGGTGATGCAGGCCGGCATCCCGCAGGTCCGCACCCTGTGCCAGGTCGATGTGCCCACGGCGTTCGACCTGATGCTGGTCTCTCCAGGCGGTTATCCGAAGGACATCAACCTCTACCAGGCACAGAAGGCGCTGGGCCACGCGACCCTGGTCATGAAGCCGGGCGGCGCCGTGATCCTGGCGGCCGCGTGCCCGGAGGGCACCGGCAGCGCGAGCTACGAACGGTGGATGTTGGCCGAGGGGATGACCTCATACGGGGCCGTCTTCGAGCGGTTTCGCCGCGAAGGCTTTCAGGTCGGCCCGCACAAAGCTTTTCAGATCGCGCGCGATGCCTCGCGCGTGCGCGTGCTTTTCAAGACGGAGATGGCGCCCGACTTCGTGCGGCGCCTGCTGCTGACACCGATCTCCGACCCGAACGTGGCGCTGGCGCAGGTCCTGTATGAGCTGCCCCCTGACACCCGCATCGGCGTGATGCCGTGGGCCAACGCGACGATCCCGGTCCTGAAAACAAACTGATGAACGAATTTGCAGTTCCCGCTCTGGCCACGGAATCCGCCAGCCTCTATCGGTCAGGCGACCGGGGTCGCACCTGGGCCCGCCTGGGAGAGGCCGCGATCCCGGATGCGGTGAACGCCATCGTCCTCTCGCCCCAGTTTCCCGCCCGACCGGAGCTGCTGGTGCTGACCGGGGATGCCCTGCGCATCTCGCGCGACGGCGGCGCAACGTGGGCGGATTGGCAAGCGGGACTGGTCCTCGATCAAGGCGCAGCGTGTGTGGCCGCGCCGCTGGGGCTCGTACCGGGCGCGCCGCTGCTGGTCGGCCTGGCAGAAGGTGGGGTGCTGCGCGTTTGAGGGATTTGCTCAGCCCACGTCGCGAAACTGCGTCTCGTACAACGCCGCGTACAGCCCGCCCTGCGCCAGCAGCTCGGCGTGGGTGCCCCGCTCCACCAGCCGGCCCTGGTCCAGCACCAGGATGCGCGGGTCCTTGAGGATCACACGCCTGGGAATTCATCGGGTGCTGCCAGGTGGGGAAGTGCAACTTGATCAAAGGGCGCCCGTAACTGAACCGTCATGGCATGAAGACGTCGATCGAGCGCATCGCGGTGATTGCGGTAGCCTGCAGTGAGCGACTGGTCGTAGGTAACCAGGTACTGCACGCCGAGGATACGGCCGTCCGAACTACTACCGAAGCTGCCCAGCGCGATTTGCGCGCAGTCCTCCCGGGTCAGCCCCGTCGTTTCCTGCAGGCGGCGTGTCCAGCGAGTGTAATACCGGGTCGGCCACAACACGTCTACCGCGTCAAGCAAAGCACGCACTTCGGCGTATCTGACCAGACGGCGAAGGATGTGGAGGGAAACGTGGCTGATAAAAAGCGACGCGTTCTGCTCTTCCATCATCCGCCAGAACGCCAGCGTGCCCAGTTCCTCGCGGGTGAGCGGACGTAAACGGCCGTAGCGCAAGCCAGCGATCGCATAGCGGGCGATGTTCTTATCGAGCAAATAGCACATCTTCTCTGACGGGTTGCTCATAGCCTCCTACTTCGCGCTCAGCTTCGGCGTGCGCTTGACTCCAGACGCGATCCTGTTCCGCTTCCGGCAGGGCGAAGAATGCCGCGACCGTCAGTCCACCTACAAAAAGATCACGATCCTGCATGGAGCGGAGTTCCGGATGGCGTGCAAGCCGGCTATCAAAGTGGCTCATCAGTTCTTCCTGCATGGTGGGCAGGTTCGCTTCTTCAGGCCGGATTGTCCGCAGTTCGGGTACCAGTTGAATCAGACGGGCTTTCTCTCGCTGATCAAAAGAACGGATCAGACGGGCGACCTGCTCAACCAGCGCCACATTGCTCGCTATAAGTTCTCCTGTGCGGCTCATCGTAACTACCTCCGAACCATATAGACCTCACTCCCATCAGACTGATTCCAGCATAACATAAAAACAGCCCTGTCGCAAGACAGTTCAAAGTATTTTTCCCTGAGCGGCATCATCCTTCGCTGATATCCCGAAACTGTGTCTCGTACAATGATGCGTACAGCCCACCCTGCGCCAACAGCCCGGCGTGGGTGCCGCGTTCCACCAGCCGGCCCTGGTCCAGCACCAGGATCACATCCGCGGCCAGGATGGTGCTCAGCCGGTGTGCGATGACCAGGCTTGTCCTGAGCCCCGGCGAAGGGCTTGTCCTGAGCCCCGGCGAAGGGCTTGTCCTGAGCCCCGGCGAAGGGCTTGTCCTGAGCCCCGGCGAAGGGCTTGTCCTGAGCCCCGGCGAAGGGCTGGTGCGGCCGACCATGATCCGTTCCAGCGCCTCCTGGATCAACGCCTCGGACTGGCTGTCCAGCGACGAGGTAGCCTCGTCCAACACCAGGATGCGCGGGTCCTTGAGGATCACCCGGGCGATGGCCAGGCGCTGTTTCTCGCCGCCCGAGAGCCGGTAGCCGCGGTTGCCAACCACGGTCTCGTACCCTTCCGGCAAGCCGGCGATGAAATCGTGGATGTTGGCCGCGCGGCAGGCGGCCTCGATCTCGGCCGTGGTCGCGGTGGGCCGCGCGTAGAGCAGGTTGGCCCGGATCGTGTCGTTGAACAGATAGGTCTCCTGGGTCACCATGCCGATCTGACCGGCCAGGGTGTCCAGGCTCAGGTCGCGGATATCGTGGCCGTCGATGGTGATCGTCCCGCTGGTGGGGTCGTAGAGCCGTGGGAGCAGGTAGGTGATGGTGGTCTTGCCCGCGCCGCTGGGGCCGACCAGCGCGGCCAACTGGCCGGGCTGCACCTCGAAGCTGACATCGCGCAAGGCCCAGCGCGGCTCGCCATCCCCGCGCTCCCCGGTGGCGGATCGGCCATCCCCCTGGCCCTCGCGCCCGGCCTCGTCAGGCTGCTCCCCGCGGCGGGACCACCCGGCCGGCAGCGCGGCGCGCTCCGGAGAACGGCCCTGGCGAGCGCCGCGCTCCAGTGAGCCGCGCTCCTGAGAGAGCGGCGGCCACATATCGCGGCCCCCCCAGCCGAAACGCACCACCTCGCTGAGCCCGACCGCGATCGCGCCCGGCGCGCCCTCGCCCGGTCGGTAACTGAACGACACGTGATCGAAACGCACATGGCCGACGACCGCGTCCAATTGCAGGGCATCGGGCCGCTCCCGGATCTCCACCGGCAGGTCGAGCACCTCGAACACCCGCTCGAAACTCACCAGCGACGTGGCGAAATCGACCCGGGCGTTGGTCAGCGACGCCAGCGGCCCGTAGAGCATCCCCAGATACGCGGTGAACGCCACGATGGTGCCGATGGTGAAAGCCGGCTCGCGCAACACCAGCAGCCCGCCGACCCAAAACACCAACGCGGTCCCCACCGCGCTGACCAGGCTGAGGGTGAGGAAGAACCAGCGCATCAGGAACGCCTGGCGGATCCCGGCCTGCGCCACCCGGCCGGCGCGTTCCCGGAAGCGCAGCACCTCACTGGTCCCGCGGCCGAACAACTTGACGAGCAACGCGCCGCTGACGTTGAGGGTCTCGTCCATCACCGCGTTCATCTCCGCGTTGACGGTCATCTGGTGGCGCACCACGCCACGCAGCCGGCTGCCTAGCAGCCGTGCCGGGATCATGAAGAGCGGCAACACTGCCACCGCCAACAGCGTCAGCCGCCACTCCAGCCGCAGCATGATCGCCAGTGTGCCCACCAGGGTGATGATGTTGGTGATCAGGTCCACGATGGTGCTGCTCACCGCGCGCTGCGCGCCGCCCACGTCGTTGTTCAGCCGCGACATCAGCTCGCCGGTCTTGGTGTGGGTAAAAAAGCGCAGCGACATCCGCTGCATGTGGCTGAAGAGCGCGACACGTAGATCGAAGATCACCCCCTCGCCGACCTGGGCGCTCAAGAAGCGCTGCGCCACCCCCAGCAGGCCGGTGACCAGCGGGATGCCGATCATGCCGAGGGCCAGCAGGTGCAGCCGGTGGTAGTCGCGCTGGGGCAGCGTGCGGTCGATCAGGTCGCGGATCAGCAGCGGCGGGATCAGGCTCAGCAGGGTGATCACAATGATGATCGCCAGCATTCCGATGATGCCACCCAGATAGGGCCGGCCATAGCTCGCGGCCCGCCGGATCAGGTCCCAACTGATCGCCGGCCGGTCCTGTTTGTCGTCATAGCGCAGATAGCTCCACCATCCCCCGCCGTGCATAGGTTATGCCCTCCTGTCTGAAACGGGTGTATTCCAGGTCGATTGATACTGTGTACGGGAGCCGCCCCATCACGTGTTGCGTACTGCGTATTGCGGACTGCGTAACGGACCACGCATCACGTACAACGAGGGGCGCACCCAACTCATTTGGAATGCACCCGTCTGTAACTTGTACCATCGCAATGATACCCTTGCTGCATGGATGCGTCAACCCGACGGCCGGCGCCCCGCACATTCCCCCTTGACGCCCCGTCCAGTTGGGCTATAATCTTTTTGGGCCACGAAGGTGGCTCGGTCGCAGACCGGCCACAGCCAGGGTGGCGAAAGAGCAACCGCCCGAGGATCAGCTCAACCAGGCACGGCGAGCGGCCGACCGAGGGAACAGGGCAATGCAGGTCGTATTCAACGCGGATGACTTCGGGCGTTGGCCAACGATCAACGCCGCGGTCGCGCTGGCTCATCGCCAGGGCGTGCTGACCAGCGCCAGCTTGATGGTGACCGGCGAGGCTGTGGCGGAAGCCGTAGCGCTGGCGCGGGAGGTCCCCACCCTGGCGGTCGGATTGCACCTGGTGCTGGCCGGCGGCCGGGCCGCGTTGCCCCCTAAAGAGATCTCCCACCTGGTGGACAGCCGCGGCCACTTCCCCCCGGACCCTGCCCAGGCCGGCCTGCGCTACTTCTTCAGCCGCGCCGCCCGCGCGGAGCTGGCCTGCGAGCTGGCCGCGCAGTTCGAGCGCTTTGCGGCCACCGGGCTCCCCCTCTCGCACGTGGACGGCCACATGCATCTGCACGTCCACCCGACGGTCTTCGACCTGCTCCTGCCCCTGGCCGAGCAATACGGCGCGCGGGGCATCCGCCTGCCCAGGGATGAACTCCGGCCGGCGCTGCGCTACGATCGCAGGGGAGCCGGCCCGAAGATCGTCTGGACGATGGTGTTCAACCTGCTGTGTCGCCGGTGTCTGAGCCGCCTGGCTGCCCGCCGCGCCGCGGGAGGGGGACGCGGCCTGGCCGTGACGCATCGCGTGTTCGGCCTGCTGCAAACCGGCCAGATGCGCGAGGCGTACGTCGTGGAAGTGTTGCGCGGCCTGCGCGTGCCGACCGCGGAGATTTACTGCCACCCCGCCACCCAGGAAACGGGCGAGGCGCTGGGGCCAAACCCGGCCGATTTGGCCACGCTGCTCAGCCCGGCCGTGCGCGAGGTGATCGTGACGCGCGGCTTGCAGTTGAGCACCTATCCCGT
>MNXL01000358.1 GCA_001871755.1 Anaerolineae bacterium CG2_30_64_16 | reverse complement strand
GCTATCTCAAGGAGCAGTTGGCGCTGCCGGACGGTGTGTTCCCGCTGATGACGATCGTCTTCGGCTATCCCAAGGGACCGCGGCCACCCATGCCGCCGAAGCTGCCGCTGGCACAGATCTGCTTCGAGGGCCGCTACCGGGAGCCCGATCGGGCGGTGATGGTGGATTGGCTGGCGCAGATGATGGCGGGGTATAAGGCCAGCCGGCCGACCTCCTCGTTCGAGTCCCAACTGCGGGTGTACCTGGCGAAGATCGGCCGGGCCGAGGCCGATTTGCAGGCGATGGTGGGGGTGAGCAAGGGTGTCTTGCCGGGTCAGTAACTTGCGATTACTTCTGGGTGCATTATCAGTTGGGTGTGTTCAAACTCAGTTGGTGGCAGCGTGCTTCCTGGCGCGCCCAGCTCGAAAGACCGCTCCGCACCCTTCGATACGGCCTGCCAAATACGTACAGGCGTATCTTCTCAATTCTTCGGGGAATCGCTCGCTGTGGCCGGTCTCCTGACCGAGCCACGGTGGCTCGGTCAGGAGACCGGCCACAGCGAGCGATTCCCCGAAGAATTGAGAAGATACGCCTGTACGTATTTGGCAGGCCGTATCGAAGGGTGCGGAGCGGTCTTTCGAGCTGGGCGCGCCAGGAAGCACGCTGCCACCAACTGAGTTTGAACACACCCAACTGATAATGCACCCAGAAGTAATCGCAAGTTACTGACCCGGCAAGACACCCTTGCTCACCCCCACCATCGCCTGCAAATCGGCCTCGGCCCGGCCGATCTTCGCCAGGTACACCCGCAGTTGGGACTCGAACGAGGAGGTCGGCCGGCTGGCCTTATACCCCGCCATCATCTGCGCCAGCCAATCCACCATCACCGCCCGATCGGGCTCCCGGTAGCGGCCCTCGAAGCAGATCTGTGCCAGCGGCAGCTTCGGCGGCATGAGTGGCCGCGGCCCCTTGGGATAGCCGAAGACGATCGTCATCAGCGGGAACACACCGTCCGGCAGCGCCAACTGCTCCTTGAGATAGCCCGCGTCCAGGAAGCCGCTCCGCCCCGTTTCCGAAAGCATCACCGAGGCCACGCCGAGCGCTTCCGCGGCGATGTTCATGTTCATCGCCGCGAGGGACGCGTTCATCACCGCCACGGTGTATTCGACCAACGGACTAGCCGGAAAGACGTCAAGGACGGTCCTGGCGCGATGCGCGTCCCCCATGACAATCACCGCGCGCTGACCGCGAAACGGCATGGTCGCGCCGAAGGTCTCCCGCCAACTGTCCGGCGTGAAGGTCACAAAGGTCCACGTTTGCAGGTTGACGGTCGAGGGCGCCAGCCGGCCCGCCTCCAGGATCGCCGCGAAGACGTCATCCGGGATCGACCGGCCGGTGAAGCCCCGCACAGTGCGGCGTTGCAACACGAGCTGCAACGCCGCACTGTCCGCCAGCGACGAGGGCACCTGGGGGCGCCCCCTCAGGATGCGCAGCAGGCTCCGCACGAATCCCAGCGGGCCGAGTTTCGGTAACATGATCGTTCCTTACACCGCACAGCGCTTTGGCCGCCGTTCGACGAGCTCAAGAGCCGCTCACGATGAGGTCTGTAATCGAGTCAGGGGGCACGGTTGCAAACCGGCCCCAGCGAGAGATCACCCTGTCACCGTGTCACCGTGTCACCGTGTCCTCCGGCTTCTCCGCGATCGATACGAAGCCGCCGAACAACCGGTACTCATCCATCCGGCAAGAGTTGATCAGCGTGCCGTTCCAGACCGTCATGTCGGGACAACTGTCGCACATGTCCGCCCGGCCGTCCGGCAACAGATCTGGGGCCTGGATGATGCCGACGCTCTGCAAATACACGCTATCGAAGAAGCGGCCCGGGTGATGGACCACCTCTCGCCACCAGTTGCGCGCGGCCTGGCGCACGGTCTTGTCCCAGGGCGCCATCAGGAAAACCTTGCGGCCGATCTTGGACTGCGACAGATAGGCGAGATAGGAGCCCTGGAACATGTGATGGCCAGCCTGGGACAGTTCCATCGTTCTTTTGCCCACCGATCCATAGACCTTGTCCTTTGACCCGATCACCGCGCCGGCCAGCCACTTGAAGGAGTCGTGGCGAAGGGTCCCGCCAAGATAACCGGACGGCTCGTACTCGGGACACGTGTCCTTGAGGATCTGGTAGACCTCGGGGCTGGTGACAAACTGCTCGTCAAACGACTTACGCGTGTAACTGAGCTTCCCCAGATCGACTTGCTGATCCCCGTAGAGAGCAATGCTGTCGTCGGTGGTGGCGGTGCGGTAGGTGATAAACACCAGGCCGTGCACGCGGTCGATGTTGGCCTGCCCCCAACGCAGTACATCCGGAATTTCGTGATAGGTCGAGGGGTAAACGGTGGAGTTGAAGACCACGTACACGCCGCCCTCAACCGCGATCATGTCTGCAAAGTGCTGGCGCAGCTCGTTCAGGTCCTTTTCGGTCTTGTGGAGCCAACGGGGTCGGTCCTGGTGGCTATCGATGTGGATCGTGAACCCCGCCAGGCCGGCTCGCTTCATCTCCCGCAACAGTTCCGGGGTCAAGGCCACGCCGTTGGTGAGCACAATCGGCTTGATCCCCTGCTCGGCGATGAACGCCAGAATCTCCTTGATCTGGGGATGGATCAGCGGCTCGCCACCGGCGATCGAGACGTTGTCGGGATTGCGCCACTTCTTGAAGAACAGGATTTCCTCTTTGACCTGATCGAGCGTTTTATGGCCCGTCAGGTGCTGGCGATAGCAACCCTCACAGTGAATGTTGCAAATGTCGGTGATCTCCAACCAGGCGATCGGGTTGTCGTTCATCGACCACGGAAAACGGTATAGATTGCGCTTTTCCAGAGCCATGATTCCTCCTTATACATTGGATGATGGCATGAAGCCAGCGTGCCCGTTCATTCCGGGCACAACCTCAAGCATCCTATACGCATCATTGCGGGATTTGGTTGCGCGCGACACCGTGTGCTGAAACACGGTGGGAAGGTGAGGAAGGACAGGGTTGTTACAAAGCGTGCCAGCCCTCGTCAAAATACGCTCGATGCAGCTCAGTCAGATTCTCAAAGATCCAATCGGGCGGAGGCTGCAAAGCGGCAAAGTCCTCGGCCGTGCCGACGCCGGTGAGGACCGCGATGGTGCGCAGACCGGCCCGTTGCCCACCCTGGACATCGGTCTCCGGCCGGTCACCGATGACGGCAGTCTGCGCCGCCGCAACACCCAAATGACGCAGCGCGTAGCGGAAGATCTCCGGCTCTGGCTTGCCCACGACCCGGGCCCGCACATCGGTGGCGATTTCCACCGCGCCCACCAGCGCGCCCGCGCCGGGTACCAGCCCATCTTCGGCCGGGAAACTCCGGTCGGGGTTGGTGGCCACGAACTGCGCGCCCCGGCGGATGGCCAGCGCCGCGGCCCTCAGCCTGGCGTAGGTGCACTGACGGTCCATGCCGACCACTACGACGTCCGCGGCCCGGTGGTCATCGGTCAACGTCAGGCCGGCGTCCACCAGCGCCTCTCGAATCCCCGCCTCCCCCACCACCAGCGCGCGGCCACCCGGCATCTCGGCCGCCAGGACCGCCGCGGTCGCCTCAGCGGAGGTGATGACGTCGGGAGCAGTCGCCTCGATGCCCATGCCGACCAGCCGCTCCGCCACCTTTCCGGCCGGCGTGGTAGAATTGTTGGTCAGAAACAGGTACGGCACGCCCGCCCGGCGCAACTGGTTCACGAATTCCGCCGCGCCGGGCAGCACCCGGTTGCCGCGGTAGATCACGCCGTCCATGTCGAAAATGAAGCCGCGCAGATCGCGCAGTCCGCGCCCCTCATTCATCCGTCTCACCCTCAGCAACGTCTCGTTCCACATCCACAGCCGCGGTGGCGACCGCCCAACTCACCACCCCCCAACTGCCGCCCGAAATCAACAGGGCCAGGCAGATCGAGAGCGGATTGGCCGGCACATTCCCGCGCAGGATGCCGATCACGGCCAGGGCGATCCCTAAAGCCGCACAGATCATCCCGACGCGCACGGGCAGGCCGCGCCGCGCGAACCAGGATGGAATAGATATTGTCATCTTATGTCAACTCCTTGAAACCTCAGCCGGGCGGATGTCCTTTACGTTCAGTTGCAGCGAGCGCTCACCCTTGAACTCGTTGACCTCGAGCGTATACGCCAGGTCGATGCGGGGCGGCAGATGGCCGAACCAATCCCCCTGCCGGAACGCGATGGCATCCCACGCCTGCCCGGTTCTGGGATCGACCACCGTGAGCTTGAGATGTCGCCGGTCTGTTCCGACCTGGCGCTGCACCGTGAGCCCCACGCCGAGACTGGCGAGCACCGGTTGCGGATTGGCATAGCCGCACGGCTCCAATTGTGCGAGCTTCTCCTGCACCGCCCAGTCCAGGTCACTCAACTGCACAACTGCGTCGATTCCCAACGAGGGTTGCAGATCCTGGCCGGCCAACTCCCGGGCCGCGATCGCCTCCAACTGCGCCCGCAGCGCCGGCAGGTTTTCGTTGCGGACGGTGAACCCGGCCGCCGCGGCGTGTCCGCCATGACGCACCAGCAGGTCCCGGCACTCGTCCAGCGCGGCCGTAATGTTGAACTCCGGGATGCTGCGAGCCGAACCGTGCGTCACATCCTCCCCCTGCTCGGCCACGAGCGCCGGCCGGTACAGCTCCTCCGTCAAACGGCCGGCGACCAGCCCGACTATGCCGGGCTCGAATTTGGGATCTACAATCAGATAGAGATCGCGGCCGGGCCCCAGGGCGTCGATCTGCTCCCTGGCCCGGTCGACCAGATACCGCGTTCTGTCCTGACGCTCCCGGTTGAGTTGGCTCAGGCGCTCGGCCAGCCCCTTTGCGGCCAGGATGTCCGGAGCGGTGAGCAGGTCGTAGCTGTGCTGTGCGGTGTCCAGCCGGCCGGCCGCGTTGATCCGTGGGCCCAGCACGAAGCCGATGACCGTCGCATCCACCCTACCCGGCTCGATCCCGGCTTCCGCCAGCATGGCCTGGATGCCGGGCCGCCGCGGCCGGTTCAGCTCGACCAATCCGCGCTGGACCAGCGCCCGGTTCTCACCGATCAGAGGCGCCAGATCGGCCACGGTGCCCAGTGCGACCAGGTCCAGCAGATCCCGTTCCTCCAGCCCCACGGCCGAGCGGCCGAGCGGCTCCCGCTGCTCTGCGATCAGCAACGCCTGGGCCAGCTTGAACGCAATCCCCACCCCGGCCAGGTCCTTGAACGGGTAGGGGTCGCCGGGTTGTTTCGGGTTGATCACTGCCAGGGCCGGGGGGAGCACGGGGCCGATCGAATGGTGGTCGGTGACGATCATGTCCAGCCCGAGATCCTTGCCGTAAGCCACTTCTTCAGGCGAGCGGATGCCGCAGTCCACCGTGATCACGACGCGGGCGCCGGCCGCGGCCACCTTGTCCAGGGCATCGCAATTCAGCCCATAGCCCTCGTCGACGCGGTGGGGAATGTAGGGGACCGCCTCCCCGCCCAACGCGGTCAACGCCTGAACCAGAAGCGCGGTCGCAGTCACGCCGTCCGCGTCGAAATCGCCGTAGACGACGATCCGCTCCCCGCCGCGCAGCGCGTCCCGAATCCGATCCACCGCCCGGCGGACACCCAACATCCGAAACGGATCGCTGAATCGGCCGACGCCATTCAGAAACGCGTCCGCCTCTTCAGGATCGCTGACCCCGCGATTGTAGAGGATCTGGACGATCAAGGGATGGATGTGGGAGAGCCGAGCGCGCTGTCGTGGCGGCAAAGCTGGCGCGATATCCCAACGTTTGGGTGTTGGCGGCATGATACCTCAGACAAGTTGGCAAATGGCAGATGGCAGATGGCAGATGGCAAATGGCAAAGGGCAAATGGCAGATGGCAAATGGCAGATGGCAAATGGCAGATGGCAAATGGCAGATGGCAGATGGCAGATGGCAAATGGCAGATGGCACGATCAAGGCGTTTTGGCTTCTCGCCGCGCCGTGCTCCACCGCGGCCTGGATCCGATCCCGGGTCGGAACGGGTAAATCCACCGTAGTTCGGTATCCTCTCAATAATTCGGGGTGGCTGTGGCCGGTCTCCTGACCG
>MNXL01000008.1 GCA_001871755.1 Anaerolineae bacterium CG2_30_64_16 | reverse complement strand
CGGCGTGGTCATCGGGCTGCTGGTCCCGTTGGTGATCTTCGTCGTGGACCACGTGCTGCGGTGGGACGATCCCACAGCCGCGTTGACGATCCACGGCTTGAGCGGCGCGCTGGGCCTGCTGGCCGTGGGCGTCTTCGCGGACGGCGCCGCGGGCCAGGGCTGGAACAACGTCGGCGCCAACGGCGGTGACGCCGCAAGCTATCTGGGCATCGCCCGCCAGGGGGTCACCGGCCTGGTCGCAACCGCGGGCTACGCGCAGGACTGGCCAGGCCAGATGCAGGCGCAGTTGGTCGGGGTCGCTGCACTCGCGCTGTTCGGGCTCTTTGCCGCCTGGTTATTCCTGACTCCACCGGCGCTGTTGATCCACCTGATCCGCCCCCGGCCGGTCGCAACGACACCGGCCGTGCCTGTTCCGGTCGAAGTAGTGCAGCCAGTGGAATCCGTCACCTCCAGCGACGTGCCCCTTGTCAGTGAACCGGTTGAAGTCACCGTGGCCACCGACGAAGACCCTCAACCGCCGAGCGACACACTCGCCAACGGCGTGTAGACCGCGCCGGTCGGCCGCAGGTCACTCTGGGTTAGGGTAACCGCGGTCACCCGTTGCACGCCGATTAGCTCGATCATCGAGTTTTCCACAACCTGACCGATAGCAGCCGCGACTCGACTATCAGCGCTCTTGGCGACCCGGCCCAGGGTCAGATGGGGTGAAAACGGCCGGTCCTCGGTCGGCCACCCCAACGGTGCGACATGCCTCTCGACGGCCGCCTGTAATCGCGCCAGTCTCTGCCCCCGATCGCGCACAGCTACCCAAATCACACGTGGCCGGCGGGTGTTGGGAAAGCACCCGCGCCCCTCCACTGTCACCTCAAACGCCGCGGACCCGGCGCAAGCCGTTCGCAAAGCGGCTTCGATCTCGGGCACGCGGTCGCGCGGCGTATCGCCCAGGAACTTCAGCGTCAGGTGAATGCCGGTAGGCGCCCCCCACTTCACACTGCCCGGCGGCATCTGGCGCTTGAACCTGTCCTGGATCTGTTGCAAGGCGCTGCGCACCGCCTCGTCCAGCTCGATGGCGATGAAGGTGCGGAGAGTTTCGTCGGGCATGGGCATCCTCAAGTCGTGTCAAGAACGGCATGTCTCGAGTATAGACCAATGTTGCCAAAAGTCAAGCAATTGCGACGGGCCAACCACTCAAGTTTGTATCAGATCGGATACTATCTTGAGAATTACTATCTTTACAAATACTCTAAGATATGATAGCATCTCACATGCTGGTTGTTCGTCAGATTGGGCAGAGGTGAGAGATGACTTTTATCAATCGCGAGCGCGAGTTGGCTGATCTGGAGCATTTTTGGACTTCAGGACAGACCGAGTGCATCCCTGTCACCGGCCGCCGCAGGGTCGGGAAGACCTTCCTGCTGGAGCATTTCGCCGCCGGCAAGAGGGCCATCTATTACCGATGCCAACTGAAGGGAACGCCTGAGCAATTGCCCCTGTTGGGCAAGGAGCTGGCCGACAGTATCGGCGATGAGTTGCTGCAAATGCAGCCACTAACCACATGGCCCGCCGTTTTTGCTGCGATTGAGCGGCTATCCCATCAGGAGCGCCTGCTGCTGATCTTGGATGAGGTTCCGTATTGGGCCGCGCGCGATGAGAGTCTATCTTCCGTGTTGCAGAACTGGTGGGATGAGCGAGGCCACACCCTCAACTTGATGCTGGTTCTGTGCGGTTCAGCAGTCCAAATGATGGAACAATTACTGACCGGACCTGCTCCCCTGGCTGGCTGCATCACAGGCCGCCTGCAAGTTCGCCCTTTCAACTTCCGAGCCGCGGCGCACTTGCTTGCTTTCCCCGATCCCGCCGATGCGCTGATCAGTTACGGCATTCTGGGCGGCGTGCCACTCTATCTCTCGTTTTTCCGCGCAGATCGCTCCCTGCGCCAGAACATCCTCCAGGCGATCGCCTCCCCCGCAGCGCGTCTGTATGTCGAACCGCAGGCTGTATTTGCCGCCCAACACCAGACATTCGACCCCGGCCGCGCCTTGGGCGTGCTCCGGGCCATTGCCCACGGCAAACACCGCTGGTCCGAAATCGCCGACGCGGCCGGGCTGAACGCCGCTTCACTGACGCGCGTGATGGAGCCATTGATCGGTGACCTGAGCCTGGTGGAACGAATACTGCCGGTGACTGAAAGCCATCCGACCCGCTCGTACTACACACAGTATCACCTGACCGACAACTTCTTCAAGTTCTGGTTCCGGTTCATTGAGCCAAATCAGGGGCACATCGAGTTCGGCGATGCTGAACGGATCGTGGAACTGATCCTGCGTCAGCTTCCCGACTACATGGGCCTCCCGTTCGAGGCCATGTGCCGGGATTGGGTGCGACTGGCCAGCGCTGCCGGCGCGTTGCCAGCGCGCGTGGGTCGGGTGGGCACCTGGTGGAACCCCGATCACCAGCTTGACATCGTTGGCCTGGACGAGACCGGTCACGTCGCGATTGCAGGAGAAGCCAAATGGCAGGCTCAGCCCTTCACCTGGGATGAACTGCATCGTTACCTGGAACATACCCGGGCGCTAGGAAGCCGGCTGCGACCAGATGTCTTGCACCTGCTGTTCACACGCGGTGGATTCAGCGCCGATGTGCAGCAATGGGCTGCGACGACGAACGCTCGCCTCCTCGGGCCGGCCGACCTGCTGGCGCCGTTCTGATCTCTGCCGACCTTGACAACGTCACATTCGCGATCAACCTGGCCCGCCGGAGACTGAATCCTTCGACCGGCCCTTCGACACGCTCAGGATGTACCCCTCGCTGAACTCGGGAGGGGCCTCAGGACAGGCGCCATCCGGCTACGACATGCAAGCCCCAGCGGGGCTGACCTTGAGGCCCGTAGGCGACGTCCTGAGCAGCGTCGAAGGGGCCTTGCACTTCGTAGCCCGATCCGTTCACGGTCGGGCGGGCACTCTACGCTTACCACATCCGCCGATACGCGCCAGGATCGCGCGGTCCCGTCGGCGTATCCCAACGGATCGTCGCGTCCAGCCCCATCTTGGCGGTGCGACTCTTCTGGCCCGGCACGTGCAACGCCGAGGGGTCCAGTGAGCTGGATGGCTGGTCGCCGAACACCACCAGGTCCCGGTCGGCCTGGAAGCGCGTGGCGACCGCCCATTCGACGTCGTGCGGATCGAAGATGTCCACGTCCTCATCCACCACCACCACGTGTTTGAGCGAGCCATGCCCGCGGAACGCGGCTTCGATCGCCCGTCGGCCGTCCTCTGGCCCCTGCTTGGCGATCTGCACCACGGCGTGGAGCCACGATGCGCCACCGGGGGTGATGTGGACATTCAGGCAGCGGGCCACTTTGTTCGCCTCAGCGTAGATGGTCGGCTCCCGTGGCATGCCCATCAGCAGCCGATGCTCCAACCGGCCGGGCAGGAGCGCCTGGTAGATGGCGTCCCGCCGGTGGGTGACCCGGTCGATCTCGATCACCGGTTGCCGGCGCACGAAGTCGTAGGCGCCGGTCAGATCCACAAAGGGACCTTCGTCGACCAGTTCGTGGGTGATGCGGCCCTCCAGCACGAACTCCGCATCGGCAGGCACGCGAATGCCATTGCCACAGGTCGCCACGGGGGTCGCCGCGAGCGCCTGGGCGATGGTCAGCTCGTCCACGCCGGGCGGGGGCGACATGGACGCGGCCAGCAGCACGTGCAGCGGCAGCCCGATACAGATGGCGACCGGCAGGCCAGCCGGCCCGGACCGCCGCCACGCGGTCTCCGTTCCCCGCCGTTCCACCAGCCGCGCGGCCACCCGCGTCCGGTCCAGGCGCAGCAGCCGATGAAAGGAGGCGTTGGGACCGGTCCCGGGGTCGTCGATGAACGCCACCGCCGCGGTGGCATACGCGCCGCCGTCAGCGGCATAGTGCGTCAGGAAGGGGATCGCTTCCAGGTTCACGGTCGGCTCGACCACTTCCTGGCAGGGGACCTCTCCCCCAGCCCCTCCCCAACCTGGGGAGGGGTACACGGACCCACCTTCCCTCGCCGAGGAAGCGAGCGCGCTGCCCCCTTCCCGCTCAAACGACGGGAGCCCAGTTCCCCCTTCCCAGACAGATGAGGAGAGCGCAGTCCCCCCTTCCCTCGCAGGGAAGGGGGTTAGGGGGTTAGGTCGGGGCGCGGCCAGCGCGTCCGCCAGCCGGAAGATCAACTGTTCAGGCGGCGTATCCAGCGCCAGGCCGAAGTAGCGCCGGGCGGAGCAGACACCGGCGACCACGCGATGCGCGCACCCACGCACGCGGTCGAACAGCACAAGCCGGCCGTCCAACTCGGCGATCAGCCGGGCCATCTCCAGGTGGGGATCCGCTTCCCGGTCGACCGTGACCAGGTAGCCGGCCACGTCCGCGACGGCGATGAATTGGCGTAGGTCCATGTGTGCTCTCCCAGACAGGGACC
Organism: Anaerolineae bacterium CG2_30_64_16; assembly: GCA_001871755.1. Taxonomy (GTDB): domain Bacteria; phylum Chloroflexota; class Anaerolineae; order CG2-30-64-16; family CG2-30-64-16; genus CG2-30-64-16. The sequence goes on along the minus strand of MNXL01000008.1, from coordinate 1,183 downwards.
AGGGATCAGGAATCAGGAAACAGGAGTCAGGGGTCAGCCTGGATCACGTCCTGCCGACGATTACGCCCCGACTTGCGTTGTGATCACGCTGAGGGCGCCGGCCTTCCGCAGCGCTGTCACAACAGGATCCATCGTCTTCGGCCCCACCAGCGCGATCAGGTTGCCGCCGCGACCACCGCCGGAGAGCTTGGCGCCCAGGGCGCCGGCCGCGCGCGCGGCTGTGGCTAGCGCGTCCAGCTCCGCGCACGAGACACCGATCTCCTGCAGCAGCGCGTGATTTTGATCCATCAGCGCCCCCAGATCCTCGGGTTCCCCGGCCGCAATCGCGGATCGCGCCGCCTCGACGATGGCCGCGATCCGGTCAAAGAGCGCCTCGAAACGCGCCGGCGCCTGCTCCCATGCCCGCCGCACCTCCCCGACGGTAATCCTGGTCGGGCTGGCGATGCCGCTGTCCGCGATGGCGAGCATGAAGGGGCGGCCGATAGCGAACGGTTGGGGTGGCTGGCCGCGCACGAAGTAGACCGGCTGCTCGTAGGCGATGACCGTATTGTCCACGCCGCTGGGGGCGCCGTGGTGGAGCTTTTCGACTTCGTACACGAGAGCGGAGACGGCGTCAGGGGAAAGGGATAGATGGGGTATTGGGTATTGGGTATTGGTTGCATCCGCAAGCGCCCGGATGATCGCGGCCGAGACCGCCGCGCCGCTGCCCATCCCGCTGGCGATGGGGATGGTCGAGCGCACCGTCACGCGCCAGTCGGGTTCCGCCAGGCCGAGATGGGCCAACGTCAACCGGGCGGCCGCGGCCAGCGGGTCGTCGGGTGACGCGTCCCGAACGGCCACCTGCCGACCCAGGTCCTCCGCCCATACCGTCAGCCCGGCCCCCCGCGGGCCCTGCGCCACAACCGCTTCCGCGGCGACCTGCGTCACCGGCGCGGCCAACGCCGGCCGGCCATAGACCACCGCGTGCTCGCCGAACAAGATCACTTTGCCGGGCGCCCGGCCCTTGCCAATGATCATCATCACTCCCCTCACGCCTGCCGAGTATAGCACAGGAGGGGCCGAGGAAACAAGGAAACAAGTAGATCAGGAAACAAGGCAGGTGCGGCGCGCGGAGGGGCGCGGGCGCTGGGGGAGCAGAAAACAGTGTCCCGTCACATCACGTTGACTTTCCGAGGACGGCAGG